>PEWS01000013.1 GCA_002779355.1 Candidatus Nealsonbacteria bacterium CG07_land_8_20_14_0_80_39_13
TGGAGTTGAATGCGTTAAGTGTTCGGATTGAGGGGTAGCTGTGGGAGAATGAACAATATAACAATCTAAGCATAAAAAGGGGCGCCTGTCAACGCTTGTGGCGCCGGATAAAGTTTGATAGAATGTCAGGGTATGAAAATTGAGAGAATTATTATTTCAATGATATTTGTCTTGCTCTTGGCCGGAACTATGGCCGGAGGCGGTTTTTATTATGGGCTGGAAACCGGAAAATCTCAATGCGCAATATGTCCTCCGGAAGACCTTAATTTCTCTCTCTTTTGGGAAACATATCGAAAACTTCAAGAAAATTATGTAGATAAGGAAAAATTTGACACTCAAAAACTTATCTACGGAGCGATTTCGGGAATGGTAAAGTCGTTAAATGACACTTACACCGTTTTTATGGACCCGGAAGCGGCAAAAATATTTAACGAAGACGTAAGTGGCTCTTTTGAGGGCGTGGGGATGGAGTTCGGAATAAAGAAAGGGCAGATGCAAGTCATTACTCCTCTGGAAAACACCCCGGCTCAAAGGGCCGGTTTAAGGGCAGGAGATAAGATAATAAAAATAAACGATAAAACAACCACTGATATGACCACCGAAGAAGCTGTCCGTTTAATAAGAGGGCATAAGGGAACAGAAGTAACTTTAACGATTTTTAGGGAAGGGTGGGACAAATACGAAGATATTAAAATAATCAGAGATGTTATTGAGGTTCCTTCGCTGAAATTAGAAATAAGAAACGATAACATCGCTTATTTAAGGCTATATCAATTTTCCGGAAAAGCAGACGCCGACTTCAATAAAGCGGCTTTGGATATTTTAAACAGCAATGCTGACAGAATAATACTTGACTTGAGAAATAATCCCGGCGGATATTTAGAAGTGGCGCAATATATTGCCGGCTGGTTTATAGAGAAAGGGCAGATTGTGACCATCCAAGATTTCGGAAAGGGAAGGGAAAAAGAAAAAATAGAATACAAGTCCCAAGGAAATGCTGTTCTTTCCGGATACCCGATTGTTCTTCTGATTAACGAGGGATCTGCTTCAGCTTCTGAAATTTTAGCCGGCGCCATGAGAGATAATCTTAATGTGCAATTGATAGGCAAAAAATCTTTCGGAAAAGGATCTGTCCAAGAAACAAAAAAATTGGCAGACGAATCCTATCTAAAGGTTACCGTCGCTAAGTGGCTTACTCCAAAGGGAAGCTCCATCAGCGAAGTGGGAATTGAGCCTGATGTTAAAGTAGAACTGACCGACGAAGATTACAAAAACAAAAAAGACCCGCAATTGGATAAAGCTATTGAAATAATTAAGAATATGTGAGAGAATGAAAAAACAGCAATTATAAAAACATTATGAAAGTCATATTATTACAAGATATTGAAAATTTGGGGAAAAAACTTGACGTTAAGGAAGTCAAAGATGGCTATGCCAGAAATTTTTTAATTCCTAAAAATCTGGTAAAATTGGCGACTAAACAATCTTTAATTTGGCTTGAAACTCAAAAAGAAATAATGGCTAAGGTGGCGGAGGGAGAACTGGAGGAGACGCAGAAAAAAGTTTCTGCCATTGACGGACAGGAAATAACAATAATGACAAAAGTGGGAAAGAAAGAAGAGCTCTTTGAATCAATCTCTTCCCAAAAAATAGCCGAGGAATTGAAGAAGATCGGAATTGAAATTGAAAAAAAACAGGTTGATCTGGAAACTCCCATCAAGAAATTAGGCGCCTATCAGGTAAAAATTAAATTTGAACATAACTTAGAAGCTGAAATAAAGGTTATTATTTCCGCAGAAGAAGAAAAAGAAGCCGAGATATGAAATACATTTTTGTCGCCGGCGGCGTAATGTCAGGTATCGGAAAAGGAATAGCGGTTGCATCAATCGGAAAAATTCTCAAAAGCAAAGGATTTGAAGTAACAGCTATAAAAATAGACCCCTATATCAACGTTGACGCAGGAACAATGAACCCCGTTGAACACGGGGAAGTTTTTGTATCTGACGATGGGACGGAAAGCGATCAGGATATCGGAAATTATGAAAGATTCCTTGAAACCAATTTAAGCAACCTTGATTATATGACCACCGGCAGAGTTTATCAATCAGTCATCAACAGAGAAAGAAATCTGGAATATCAAGGAAGGTGCGTAGAAGTTGTCCCGGACATTCCCAATGAAATAATTTCCCGCATAAAAAAAGCCGGTAAATTCCATAAGGCTGATTTCGTCCTGATTGAAATCGGGGGAACAGTAGGGGAATATCAAAATATGCTTTTTTTGGAAGCGGCCAGAATGATGAAGTTAAAAGACCCAAAAGATGTTCTCTTTATCATGGTCGGTTTTCTTCCTGTACCGAGAATAATCGAGGAAATGAAGACAAAACCCACTCAAACAGCCGTCCGAACGTTGAATGCGGCCGGAATACAGCCGGACATTATTCTGGCCAGATCTCCTTTTGAACTGGACGAACCGAGAAAGAAAAAATTGTCAGTCTTCTGCAACATAGCCAAGGAAGATGTTATTTCCGCCCCTGACGTCAACTCAATTTACGAAGTTCCGGTGAACTTTGAAAAAGAAAATTTGGGCAACAGGATATTGAAAAAATTCAGAATGAAAGCCAAAAAGAACGACATGGGGGAATGGGAAAAATTGGTTAAGACAATCAGAACAGTAAAAAATCCGATAAAAATCGGCATTGTCGGAAAATACTTTGAAACAGGAGAATTCACTCTGACAGACTCCTATATCTCGGTGATAGAAGCCATAAAACATAGTTGCTGGTTTTCTAAGAGAAAACCGGAAATTTCTTGGCTATCAGCGGAAAAATATGAAAAATTCCCGGCAAAATTAAGAGAATTAAAGGAATATAATGGCATAATCGTCCCGGGAGGATTCGGAAGCAGGGGAGTGGAGGGGAAAATAAAAGCGATTGAATTCTGCAGAAAAAATAAAATCCCGTTCTTCGGACTTTGCCTGGGAATGCAACTGGCTGTAATAGAATTTTCCAGAAACATCTGCAGATTAAAAGACGCAAACTCAACCGAATTCTCGCCAAAGTCAGAGTATCCTGTCATTGACGCCATGCCTGACCAAAAAGCGTTTCTGAAAGAAAAAAAATATGGAGGAACAATGAGGTTGGGGGCTTACAATTGTCTTCTGAAAAAGGGGACTGAAAGCTTCAAGGCTTACAAAAAAGAAAATATCTCTGAACGCCACAGACACAGATATGAATTAAATAACGATTTCAAAGACATTCTGGCCAAAAAGGGAATGGTCTTCGCCGGCGTAAATCCTGAAAGAGATTTAGTGGAAATCATTGAGCTGAAAAATCATCCTTTTTTCGTCGGAGTCCAATTCCATCCCGAATTCAAATCGCGGCCATTAAACCCTCATCCTCTTTTTAAGGCTTTTATTAAAGCTTCCGGAAACAGGATAGTCAAAAAATGAAAATACTTTTCACCGGCGGAGGCACCGGCGGACACATCTTGCCGATAATCGCAGTTTTAAGGGAATTAAAAAAACTTCACCAAAAGAACGCCCGCATAGGAAGGACGCCGAAAGAAAAAAATCTCGATATTTTTTACATCGGACCGAAAGATAATTTTGGAGATCTTCTTTTTGCTCAAGAAGGGATAAAAGTAAAAAATGTACTAGCCGGAAAGATAAGGAGATACTGGGGAATAAAGTCTTTCTTTGAAAATATAGCCGACTTCTTCAAAACTCCCATCGGGATAATCCAAAGCTTTTTTTATATTTTTTTTACAGCCCCTGATTTAATTTTCAGCAAAGGAGGCTATGGCTCAATTCCGGCGGTAATTGCCGGATGGATCTTGAGGATACCTATTTTCTTACACGAGTCAGACGCCGTTCCCGGTCTATCCAATAAGATTCTGGCCAAATTTGCGTCAAGAATATTTACATCTTTCCCTAAAACAAAAAATTTCCCTCTATCGAAAACAATCTTAGTCGGCGATCCGATCAGAAATGAACTTCTGGAAGGAGATAGGGGAGAAGCGAAAGAATTCTTTAAAATAGAAAGCGAAAAACAGGTGGTCATGATAATGGGAGGCTCTCAAGGCTCACAAAGGATAAATGATAAGGTCCTTGAAATTCTCCCTGAAATGCTGAAAAACTTTGAAATAATACTCCAATGTGGAGAAGAAAATTTCCAACAAGTAAGGGCGGAAGCGAATGCAATAATCAACGAAGAATCAAAAAAATATTTTCATATATTCCCTTTTCTGAAAGAAGCCGACCTTAAAAAGGCTTTTGCAATATGCGACATAATTGTAAGCCGAGCCGGCTCGGCGAGTATTTTTGAAATTTCTGCGCTGGGCAAGCCGTCCATATTAATCCCTTTGCCGGAATCGGCTCAAAACCATCAAGTGGAAAATGCTTACTCCTACGCCAGAACAGGAGCGGCTATCGTTTTGGAGGAATCCAACATAACTCCCTATTTTCTCTTGGGGAAAATAAAAAATCTCTTGGATGATCCCGAAGAGATAAGAATTATGTCTGACGGCGCCAAAAGTTTCTCAAAGCCTCAAGCCACCAAAGAAATAGCCAAATACCTTTTGGATTCTTCTTTGGGAAAATAACTACACTATTATGGCTAATATGTAGCCGAAATAAAGAATGGAAGCGATAAGAACCCCGATAAATCCTACGGCTGACAAGAAAGACTGCGTTGTCATTTCCGACGCCAAAAAGGAGGAGATCAGGAAGATTATTCCCAAAAATAAAACCGCCAGAACTCTTTGCTTTGTTATTCTCGTCTTTTTCTCTTTTTCCGTTTCCTCTTTTTTTTGTTCTTTCTGTTCCATAGATTTATTATATTTTTATTATATCAAAGCTTATCAAAAAAACAAATCATTTGACATAAAAACCCGAAAAGATATACTGATAATATGGCTAATAAAATTTCGACAATTTTTAATAAACTGGAAAGCTTAGAAAAAGAACTCCAAAGACTTAAAGTTAAGGCCTTTTTTGACCTGCCGAAGAAAAAACAGAAATATATTTACCCTGAAAAACTCATAAGGGGCTCAATCAGAAATTTAAGAAAAACTATTTGGCAAGAGCGCTATGCCCAAAAAATTTAAAATTTTCCTTGATTCCAGCGCTTTAATCTCCGGGCTAAATTCACCAACTGGCGCGGCTGGTATAATTTTATCAGCCTACATAAGCGGTGAATTTTTAATTTATGTATCCGATCAAGTTCTCGAAGAAGTCTCTCGCAACATTGAATTAAAATTTCCGCTGCTTAAGGAAAGTTTCTTGAATTTCCTCCTTTCCCAACCGAGAATTATTGATAATCCTTCAATTAAAGAAATTGGAAAAGCCCATGAGCTTATTTTGACCGAAGATGCTCCAATTTTAGTGGTGGCTATGAAACTAAATCCGGATTTTTTGATCACGTGGGATAAAAAACATTTCTTAAAAAAAGAAGTCCTTTTGGGTGCCTCTTTTACTATCTGTACCCCCAAGGATTTTATTCAAACCCATTGGAAAAAATAAATTTCCGCTCACCATTAAAAAACGTGTAAAGCGGAACTTTACGCAATACCATACTTAATGGTGTTATTGAAAAAACAAAATAAAAATGCCAAGATTAAGGTATCAATAAAAAACTTATGGAAAAGGAGTTCCAATTTAAAAAACAAGGGGAAGTGAGAGTGAGAATCGCTCCTTCGCCGACCGGCAATCTTCACATCGGCACAGCCAGAGCCGCGCTTTTTAATTACATCTTCGCCAAACAAAACAAAGGCAATTTTGTTTTAAGAATTGAAGACACTGACAGAGAAAGATCAAAAAAAGAATTTGAAAACAATATTATTGAAGGATTAAAGTGGTTGGGATTGGAATGGAACGAAGGTCCGGATATCAACGGAGATTACGGCCCTTATCGCCAAAGCGAAAGAATAGAAATTTATTCAAAATATCTGGAGAAATTAATTTCTGAAGAGAAGGCTTATTATTGTTTTTGTTCGCCTGAAGACTTGGAGGAACAAAGACAATACCAACTCTCCAACGGAGAAGCGCCTCATTACCTCGGAACTTGCGCCAATTTATCAAAAAAAGAAACAGCTAAAAAATTAGCTGATAAAAAACCATTTGTGATCAGATTTAAAGTGGAACCGAAAAAAATAAAATTCAACGACCTGATAAGAGGGGACATAGAATTTGACTCGGCATTGATGGGGGATGTTGTTATCGCTAAAAATTCAAAGACTCCATTGTATAATTTCGCCGTGGTTGTTGACGATTTTGAAATGAGAATAAGCCACGTAATAAGAGGAGAAGACCATATCTCCAACACCCCGCTCCAAATTCTGCTTCAGGAGGCATTGGGCTTTCCACGGCCGTCCTACGCTCATTTGCCCCTAATCCTGGGCCCAAATAGAGCCAAGCTAAGCAAACGGGACGGAGCGACTGTTTCTGTATTGGATTACAAAGAAGAAGGATATTTGCCCGAAGCATTGATCAATTTCGTATCTTTCCTCGGCTGGAACCCCGGAAATGACAGGGAAATATATTCATTAGCCTCATTAGTCAAAGAAGTTTCTGTTGAAAAATTCCAAAAACAGGGAGCTATTTTTGACATAAAGAAACTTGATTTCCTGAACGGTTTTTATATCCGCCAAAAATCATCAGAAAGACTAGCCGAGCTTTGTATCCCTTATTTGATAAAAGGAGATCTGATTACGCCCAAAGGAATAATTCACGAAGAAAATCCTGAAGCCTTGCCGAGAGAAATAAAAAATTTTGAGATAATGGAAACCGGCGAAGAAATAAGTAAGGAACAAATTGAGAAAATAATTTCTTTAGAACAGGAAAGGATGAAAAAACTTTCTGATATAGCGGAATCAACTGGTTATTTCTTCAAAGACAAGTTAAAATATGAAAAAGAGCTTTTGAAATGGAAAAATGCCGGTAGCGAAGAAACAAAAATCATTATTGACAAATTAGAAAAAATATTATTTGAAATAAAAGAAGGGGATTGGAGTAAAGAAAATTTGACTGGCATTTTAATGGAAGAAGCGAATAGAGAAGGGGACAGGGGAAAAATTCTGTGGCCATTGAGGGTCGCTTTGACGGGCGAAAAAGCTTCGCCCGGGCCATTTGAAGTGGCGGAGATATTAGGCAAAGAAAAAACATTAAAAAGGCTAAAGGAAGCCTATGGCAATATTTAATAAAAATATAATAATTTTGGCAACAATTGGAATGATTTTCAGTTTCAATATCGTTCAAGCTGAAATGAAAGTTCTTGAAGCGCCTGATACAATAGGGGAAGCCGGGGAGATGAGTAAGAATGTGGCTGAAACAGGGAAAAAAGAGTTGCCGGGAGTCGTAGAAAGTCTTTGGAAAGACAGGGTTTTACCTGTCTGGCAAGGAATGTATTCATGGTTTTACGATAACGTATGGGTGAAAGCCAAGGATTGGTATCTGACAGAGATAAAGCCGAGATTATTCGGCGAATACCAAAAAAGAAAAGAAATAATAACAACTGATTACCATAAAGAAAAACAAAAGATGAAAGAGGAAATTCCTAATGTAGGAAAATCCCTTTGGGAAAAATTCTTGGAAATCATTAAGTGATTAAGGAGGGGGAGGACTTGACAGGGGTTTTCATATCTCTTATTCTTGATATAGAGAACCGAGTATAATAACTCTTACACTCACTAACAATACAAACAAAAAATGGCAAACGAACAATTGAAACAACTTCCTGCTTTTGATGATTTCCTTCTCAATCTTAAGGTAAGCAATCTTTCCCAAGAAACAGTTTATAATTATGAACGGGATTTAGAGGTGCTGCAAAATTTTCTGACAGAAGAAAATATTGATTTTGAAAAAATTAATAAAAAAACAATCCTCAACTATAAGGCCTATTTGGCTTCCCAAGACAGAAAAACGGCCAAAGACCACGAAACAAAGAAAAAACTGGGGGGTTATTCCGTAAACAGGATGCTATCAACCCTTCGCTCTTATTTAAAGTTCCTGATAGATATGGACTATAAGCCCTCTATTTCGCCAAGCGAGATTAAATTAGTGAAAAACGAAAGAAAGCACCCCAGAATCGGAGAACTTGAAGAAATAATTAAATTAATTGAATCCCCCACTGAATTCGAAAAAAATAAAATTGTGGCCATTAGGAATCGCGCCTTGCTGGAAACATTATTTTCAACGGGGATGAGAATTTCCGAACTCGTAAACTTAAAAGCAAATCAAATTGATAAAACCGGCAAGGTCTTTATCAAGGGGAAGGGCAAAAAAGAAAGGTTTGTTTATTTAACCCCAAGGGCTGAAAAACATATAAAAAATTATATGGAAATTCGCGGCGGAATTGATTCTTCTTACCTATTTTTGCCCTATAGGGGTAAAAATGTCCATCAAAAAGATAAAAAAATTTCCACTAATTACCTGCAGGAAAAAGTTAAGAGGTACAGAGAGTTATTGGGCATTAACGTTCCTATTTCTTGCCACTCTATCAGACACGCTTTCGCAACTTATCTGGCTGAAAAAGGAGCCAGTCCCACTGCCATTCAAATTTTATTAGGCCATGAATCGTTAGACACAACCACTCGCTATGTTAATGCGTCTGACAAATACGCAGAAGGAGTTTTTCGAAAATTTCACCCATTAAAAGATTAGATTCTATGTCATCTAACTTATCTCCATTAAAACTTTGGAAAAATTGGCGGACAGTTGAGAAAAAAATCCGAAAAGAAATAAATTGGCTACGAAGCGCCATCGATGTTTTCCGTAAAGATGAAAGAGTTGATACGATAGGTTGCGATGAATGCTTCTTGCGACAAATAGCTATTTTAATTATTTTTGGAAAAGTTAATGCTACTGAAATCACAAAAGCGCCGGTGCTAAAAGAATTTTGGAAAGATGAAAAAATAACCGGCAAAAAAAATAAAGGGGAAATATATCATGGCTCGGATTGGCACAGAGAAAAAATGAAAAAAATTGAAAATCATTTTATTTTTCTGGGATTTAAAGTAATACGAGAACCAAACCTAAATCAAGGTAGGGCTGATTTGGGAGTATATAAAAAAGGAGAACAAGATTTATTTATAGAAGTAGGAACGATTTCCCTTTTTAAACTTTGGTTAAATTTAAGATCAATGAAAAATTTTACTTATTTAATTGTCCCCAATGATAATAATTTAATAGAATTCGTTGTTAAAAAATAGGACCCCTCCCCTATTTTAATAAGCGTTTAACGCCTTTATTATCGCCCAAAAAGCCGTTCTATAGCCTTTTGAGAAAAACGCACCTTACTGGACGCAGGCGTTGAAAGTTTTGACCTGATTATTGTAAGCAGCGACTAAAATTTCCACCTCCTTTATCAAATCATTGTATTGATTTACGAGTTCATTATATTGATCCACTACCCTGTCATAGCTATCCCCTCTTTTTAACCTTGGCTTTTCCAATTCCGATTTTAAAAGAACAAGAGATTGGTTTAGATCACTGATTGTTTCGTTGGAGGTATTTATTTTTTCTTTCAAAGATAAATCTGGCTGAGGACAGGATGATAAAGGCAAGCCAAATTCCTGAACCGCCATCCAGGTGGTCTTTCCCTCAAAAGTTCCCTTAACAACAGCCACGCCGATCTCCTGAAAACGGGCATTTAACATATTGGCGCGATGCCCGGGACTGTTCATCCATCCGTCAATAAGCTTTTGATCGTTCCCAAAATTTCCCATTGCTAAATTTTCTCCAATAAGAATAAACTCATAATTTACGCCCTTCGCCAAATCAGACGGTCCCGCCCCCGATGGCGAAATATGCTCAAAATATTGATTTTTAAGCATATCCTGCGCCTTAGCAAGAGCTGAAGCGTCTAATTTTTTGTTTTCAAGCAACGCCGGAAGACCATTGTCCTTCCTTTGGACATTAGTTAATCTGATTACGCCGGCTTGAGTTAAAAATGATTGAGGCGCCTCTTCTTTGGCCACCATAGGCTCCGGGGCAAGAATCTCTTTTTCTATTTTTTCCGCTAACGAATTAAAGGATGGCGTTTTTATCTGTGTCAATTCCGCGCCGTTGAGAAAAAACAGGTAAAAAACTCCCGAAATAATCGCAAGCGCTAATACCGTCACTAATGTTGTTGGAAGTTTAAATCTCATAAATTTTATTCTTTTCAGCTATTTCGCTGTTAATATTAAATTTTTGTTTTATGCCGTCTGCAAGCATTAACATAGCTTTTTCTTCCCCGTGATTTATAAAAACTCTTTGCGGTTTTTTACCCCTGATCCTCCCCAGCCAATACAACAGTTTCGGCTGGTCAGCGTGCGAAGAATACGACCCTAAAGCAGAAACCTTTGCTCTAACAGAAATAAATTCTCCATCTATTTCAACTTTTTTATTTCCATCCAAAAGCTTTCTGCCGAGAGTATTCTCTGCCTGATAGCCGACCATGAGCAAGTGATTTTTAGAGCCGGGAAGATATCGTTTTAAATGATAAGTTATTCTGCCACCATTACACATCCCTGCGCCGGCTAAAATAATTTTGGGCGGAGAAATCTGGTTTATCGCCCTTGATTCTTCCACGTCCTTGGCATATTTCAAACCGGAAAAATTGAACAAATCGTCGCCGGAATTTATTTTCCTTTGAGCTTCTTCATCAAAAAAAGAAACATATTTCCGGTAAATATCAACTGCTTTTATGGCCAAAGGACTATCCAGAAAAATCGGCGCCTTCGAAATCTGTTCCGACTCGGCTAAATCGTTTAATTCATAAATGATTTCTTGAGTTCTCTCAAGGGAAAAAGCCGGTATCATCAGCACCCCTTTTCTCCCAATGGATTCCAAAATGGCTTGGTGAAGTCCTTTTTTTCTCCATTCAGCCGGCTCATGAAACCTTCCTCCGTAAGTTGATTCTATTATTACAAAATCGGCTTCATCAATGAATTCCATATCGTGGATTATCGGCGTCGAATTATTGCCCAAATCGCCGGAAAAAACAATTTTTTTCTCCTTCCCGTTTTCCTGAACGAAAACTTCAAAAATAGAAGAACCTAAAATATGACCGGCATCGCTCATTCTTACTTCAACATCAGAAGAGACTCTTTTTTTCTCATGATAATTAATTGGAGAAAAGTTATTCATTGCCCCGACAACGTCTTCCTCCCTAAACAACGGCTGGGAATTATTTTTCAAAGCCTCTTTTGAGATTATGTTGGCTGAATCCAGAAGAATGATTTCGGTTAAATCACGCGTCGGCAAAGTGCAATAGATCTTACCCTTAAATCCCTCCTTATTCAACTTTGGAATCCGTCCGCAATGGTCAACATGGGCATGAGTAAGCAAAACAAAATCAATCTCCTTTGGATTAAAACCAAAGGAGCTGAAGTTGTCTTGAGTTGAAAACTCTTGTCCTTGAAATAAACCGCAATCAACTAAAAATTTTGTCTTAGACGTTTCTATTAAGGCGCACGATCCGGTCACTTCCCGGCAGGCCCCATTAAAAGTTATGCGCATATTATTTGCCAAATCTTCTCTGGCGGAGATTATATTCCTCAAAAATTTCCTCCAAATCACTTTCTCCAAAATCCGGCCACAATTTATCTGAAAAGAAAAGTTCTGAATAAGTGGCCTGCCAAATAACGAAATTAGAAATTCTTTTTTCTTTTCCCGCCCTGATAATCATATCTGGATCAGGAAGCCCGGCGGTTGAAAGATGGCTGTTTATTAATTCTTCGCTTACATCCTTTGCCGAAATTTTCTCCTCAATAATTTTTTGGACAGCCTGAACAATGTCCCATCTCCCACCATAACTTATAGCCATATTAAGCTGAAAATTCTTATTATTCTTTGTTTCTTCCTCCACCACTTCAATCATTTTTTGGGTTGATTCCGGCAGGCGGTATTTCTGACCTATTATTCTTACCCTCATCCCCTCTTCCCGATATTTTTCTCTGTTATGAGCTAAAAAATTCTCAAGCAAATTCATCAGATAATCCACTTCTTCTTTTGTCCTGTTCCAATTTTCCGTAGAAAAACCAAAAACAGTGACAATTTTAACGCCTCTTTTTTTGCACCATTCATAAAAACTTTGCATCTTTTTATAGCCCTCTAAATGCCCCTGTAGAGACGGGAGCCCTTTTTCTTTCGCCCAGCGCCTGTTTCCATCAGGGAAAATAACGACATGACGGGGGCTTTTTCCAGCCAGAGGCTGGTCGTCCTCTGGACGATGTTCTTGATTATTTAACATATTGATTTTGTTCAATTTTAAGCGGTTCCTTTCCCTCTCCCTTGGCAACGATATAACCCATGGCAAAAGAAAGAAGGGAAATCAAAAATACGCCTATGCATAAAATTATTTCAGCCGAATGGCTCTTCAATATATCCATAAACTTATCCATATTTTTCATTATTTCACATATAATAGAGTTTGACAAATAATTCTATTCTTGATAACCTAAATAAGCATTCCCATATTATCAGCATAATTTTCAGTAAAACTATGTCAAAAACAAAAGCCACCGGAGCAACGAAATTAGGAAGAGATTCCCAGCCGAAATATCTCGGAATTAAGATTAATTCAGGAGAAAAGGCCAATATCGGAAATATTGTTATCCGACAAAGAGGAACAAAATTCCTGCCCGGAAAAAATATTAAAAAAGGAAAAGACGATACTTTGTACGCTATGAAACAAGGAATTGTCCGTTTTGCCATGAAAAAGAAAAGAGGATTCAATTCCGCTCAAAGAATAGCTAAAATCGTCCACATAGACCTTATCTCTGAAAAAACCGCTTCATAGCGGTTTTTTTGATATATTCAACAAAAGTCCAACTGCAACTAATTCTGTTATAAGGTGAGAGCAACCATAGCTTATAAAAGGTAAAGGTACTCCGGTTAAGGGCAGAACCCCTATCATTGAACCTATATTAATAAATCCCTGAAATACGATCCACGAAGAAATCCCCATAGCAACTAATTGAGAAAATTTATCTTTGTTTTCCTTGGCAACATTAAAGCATCTCCATAGAAAAAGCAAGAACAAAATTATCAATAAAATACTGCCTAAGAAGCCTGTTTCTTCAGCAAAGACAGCAAAGGTTGAATCGGAAATTGATTCAGGCAATAAACCGTATTTTTGAGTAGACATTCCTAACCCCACCCCGAAAATACCCCCTGAACCAACAGCAATTAAAGCTTGCTTTGTATGATAACCGAGGCCCATTGGGTCAGTTTCCGGTTTTAAGAAAACAAGAAGCCTGTCGCACCTATAAGGCGCAATTTTTATTAAAGCGATTAAGCACCCCAACCCGGCCAAGATCATCAAAACAGTCTGCCAAAGAGAAGTACTGGCGGAAAAATACATTGCCACGGCGCTAAAAACGATTATTCCCAGAGTACCGATATCGGGCTGAAGGACTAAGAATAGGCTTATTATGATAATAATGAATATAAAAGGTAAAAAAGCGCTTGAAACAGATCTCCTTCCTTCCATCATGGCAGCGAGCCATGAAGAAAGATAAAGTATGAAAGTAAGTTTTAAAAATTCTGACGGCTGGAAAGATATAAAACCCAAATGAACCCACCGGCTCGCCCCGCCTAAACTACTTCCTATTATCGGCAGAAAAACTAACAGCATTAAGAATAAATTAGCTAAAAGCAATAAAGGAATATACTTTCTGTAATAATTTAAGTCTATTTTAAAAGCTAAAAAACCTAAAATCAGCCCAGGAAGCAATCCTAAAAGAAGCTGATGGGCTAAAAAATGATAAGTATTGCCAAAAAGTTTCTGGGAAACAAAAGTTGAAACACTGGCCAGGACAATTATTCCTAAAAAAACCAAGGCAATAGCAGAGCCGAGTAATGTATAATCAGGATTAATTTTTTTTGCCGAAAATTTTAACATATTTTTTGAATAAATTGCCTTTTTCCTTATAATCTTTAAAAATACTAAAGCTGGTGGAAGCGGTTGAGAGAAGGCATATCTTCCTCTTTTGAGTGTGTTTGTAAGCTAAAGAAACTCCGTCTTTCATATTATCAACAAAAAAGGCTTGCAGACCATTGCCCTTATTGAGAGAGACAATTTGTTGCCATATTTTTTCCCCTGTGGTCGGAAAAAGTATTAAGTTTTTAATATTGCTCTTAATGATCTTTTGAGCCAAACTCTCAAAGGTTAAATTTCTGTCAAAACCGCCGAGAAAAATCGTTTCCAAGTCCTTCCCGAAGGTATCAATGGCAGCCATAGTTGTTTCCGAGATGGTTGACAACGAATCATTGTAAAATTTTATCCCCTTATACAACCCCACATACTCTAATCTATGAGGCAAAGGCTTAAAAGTTTTGATGCCTTTGGTAATATTTCTATCCGATATGCCCAATATTTTAGCCGTAGCAATGCTGGCTCTGACATTTTTCAGGTTAAATTCACCTTTCAAGGGTATTTCTGACGCTTTTATGATTTTTCCCAAGGCAACAGAATTAAAATCAATTTTTCGAGACTTTATTGGATTTTTAGAGATAAGTTTCCCAAGGTAATCGTTTTGGGGATTAAAAACTAAGAAGTCTTCTTTGTCCTGCCAAAGGGCGATATTGAGCTTAGAAATGGCGTATTCCTCAATGTTTTTATAATAATCCAGATGTTCAGGAAAGACATTCAGAAAAACAGAGATGTGGGGAGATTTTTTAACATTATAAAGCTGATAGCAAGATAATTCATAAACATAAAAATCATTTTTTGAGGCTGAAAATAATGAACTCAAAACCGGCTTGCCTATATTCCCCACTAAATGAGCTTTTAGCCCGCCTGCATCGCTCCCGCCAACATCTGCGAAGTTGTGGCGGGTGCGGGCAGGTCCGGCTACCTTTAATATATTGTAAATCAAAGAGGTTGTGGTGCTCTTTCCTTTTGTTCCGGTAATTCCAACTACTGTTCCCGGACAATTCTTGAGAAAAATTTCCGTTTGAGAGGTAATTTTCCCCTCTCTAAACGCCTTTTCAACTTCAGGCAGATGAATCGGTATCCCCGGCGTCTTAATCACCACATCGTACTTTTTCATTAATTCAAGATAATCTTTACCTGAATGAAGTCTATTTTTTTTGTCCTTGCCAATCAATCTTGAAACCTGAGACTTGCAACTTATAACCTTTGCTTTATCAGCGATACCAATTATTTTATTCGGAAATAATTTCCGCAAAAACTTGAAGGTGTCAATACCTTCTCGTCCGAATCCTAAAATCAAGATATTTTTATCCCCCAACTCCCGTATTAAATTCTCTTTAATTTCCCTCAACATATCCTTAAAATACCATAAATCTATTCTTTTTAAAAATAAAAAAGATTGAGGAATACCCCAACCACTTTTATAGAATAAAATTGCCTATTGCTAATCCCAGGGCGAGTCAGAAGGCAATGCCAATATAAGCCCGAAACGAACGGGTTTCTCTCCATGAAAAAAGAACTATCATGGACATCATCGCATATCAAATAACGAAAATATTTGGCCTTGCCCCTGTTAGTACCCTTGCCAGTAATAAAATAACTGGCATCACAGAAAAAGACAACATAACGGTTCTTATTATTCTATCTTGCCAAAGCAACCAAAGAAAATGCTTTATTTTTTCAATTATTTTCATTTTTTTTGTTTTTTTGTTGTTTTTTTAATCTTTTTATTTGTCCGCAACAAATCGTTACCAATCATTCCGATGATCAGGACAATAAGGCATAGATTTGCTTTAAAGGACTTCGTAGATTTACCTTTGAATCCGAACACTGTATGATAAAAAGAAAAATATGAAA
>PEWS01000014.1:0-9996 GCA_002779355.1 Candidatus Nealsonbacteria bacterium CG07_land_8_20_14_0_80_39_13
CATTTCGTGGTATTATGAGCGATATTAATAATCAACTATCAAGGTCTGAAGTTGAATGCGTTAAGTGTTCGGATTGAGGGGTAGCTGTGGGTTATGGTTAAAAGAAGAATTTCTAAAAAAATAATAAATATGGTCAGATGCTATGGCAAGCGTCTATCAGACGAAGAAAAATTACCCGTTGATAAGGTAATAATTTTCGGCTCTCAAACAAAGGGGAAAGCTCACAAATGGAGCGACATCGATGTTTGTATTATTTCTCCTAAATTTAAAGACTTTATGAAGACAATGGCTTTTCTCTTCCAGAAAAGGAAAGACAATGAAGTAATGGCCGGACTGGAGCCGGTTGGATTTTCAAAAAAAGATTTTGAGGAAGGAAGTAGCTTAATCCAAGAGATTAAAAAACCGGAGTTGAAATAAACATTTAAATTTTATATCACTTTAAAACCCCGACGACAATCGGGGTTTTAAAATTTATATCCCTCCCTCCCTATTCCTTGTTCTCTTGGCTGTTCCAGCCGGAGAGAAGATGAAGGTGGACGTGCTCCACTATTTGACCGGCGCCTTTGCCGACGTTGAACAGAAGCTTATATCCTTTTTCCTTCGCCCCCTGCTCTTCAGCTATTTTGTTGGCCGTTAAAATCATTTTACCGACCAGAGCCTCGTCTTCAATCCCCAAATCGCTGACGGAAGCTATGTGTCTTTTAGGAACTATTAAAATATGGATTGGCGGTTCAGGATTAATATCCTTAAAAGCCACAATCTGGTCATCCTCATAAATAATCGTTGATGGAATTTCTTTGTTTATGATTTTACAAAAAATACAGTCAGCCATATTATGATTGTTGTTTTTTGAGCATTTCCTTCATCTCCTCAACCGCCTTATCCAATTTCACTATTTTCTGAACCCTGCTATCCATATCCCTGATAATTATTTCTCCAGCCAGAGCTTCCTTTTGTCCCAAGATCAGAGAGTATCTGGCTTGGATTTTATTGGCTATCTTCAATTGCGGCTTCAAGGAATCGCGTCCCAGCGACTCAGCCACTTTAATCTTCGCCTTTCTGAAATCGTCCAAAAGCTTCAAACTTTTTCTTTTTGATAATTCTCCCAATTGAGCTAAGAAAATTTTGGGCAAAACAGGCTGGGGCATTTCCGCTCCCTGCGCCTTCATCATATTGATGATTCTTTCCACTCCCATCGCCCCTCCGCAGGCAGGAGTGTCTTTCTTGCCGCCCAAAAGCTTGACCAAATTATCATACCTTCCTCCGGCCGCCAAAGTGCCTTGAGATTTTCCTTCTTCAGATTCTTCGTAAATTTCAAAAACTGTTTTGGTGTAATAATCCAATCCTCGGACAAGGCGGGGATTTAATGTGTAAGGAATGCCGATCTCATCCAGAAATTCCAAAAATCTTTTAAAATGGCTGTGGCAATTTTCACAGAGATAATCAACCGTCTGCGGAGCTTCCAGAGCAGCTTCCTTGCATTTTTCATTCTTGCAGTCCAAAATCCTTAAAGGATTATCTTTCAATCTCTTCTTGCAATCAGGGCATAGGGAAGATGTTTTCAAGCGGAAATACTTATTTAAGGCTCTTTTATAAGATGATCGGCATTGTCCGTCTCCGATGCTATTCACTTCCACAACTAATTTTTTCAATTTAAGAGAAGTCAGAATGTTATAAAAAATCTGAACTATTTGAGCGTCAATTAAAGCGCTCCCTTCCCCTATCGCCTCCATTCCAAAATGATGAAATTGGCGATATCTTCCGGCTTGAGGCCGGTCGTGGCGGAAAAATGGCCCGAAATAGCTTAATCTTACCGGTTGAGGAAGGCTTTGCATCCCGTGCTCAAGATAAGCCCTCACGACAGGCGGAGTTCCTTCCGGACGCAAAGCTAAAGAATCACCTCCTTTTGTTTTGAAAGAATAAATTTCTTTTTGAATAATATCCGTTAATTCTCCTGTCCCTTTTTCAAAAAGCCCGCTCTCTTCAAGGATGGGAGTGGTTATCGGTTGAAAACCGTAAAAATCAGCGAACTCTTCACAGGTTTTACTTATTTTTTGAAAATATTTTTGGTCTTCCGGCAGAATGTCGTGCATTCCGGTCGGAGACTGAAATTTTAATTTTTCCATTGTTATATTTAGTTATTAATTATTGTAATCCAAAGTATTGAATTCATGGAGAGAGGTAAACGGCCAAACCCTCAAAAAAACTTTACCGATGATGTTTTTTCTCGGAAGAATTCCCCAACTCCTTGAATCAAAAGAAACCGCCCGATTGTCTCCCATAACAAAATACTCATCTTCCCTCATTGAAATTTTTACATTCCCCGTAGTGAAAACGTTATAAGGAAGATACCCTGTTTCGTCTAAAACTTTTGAGCCGTCTTTCCCATTGATTATCACTTGCCCATTGCTGACGTCCACTGTTTCCCCGGGCAAGCCGATAACCCTCTTGATGAAACGCTTTGACGGATCTTCCGGATATTTAAAAACAACTATATCTCCCCTTTCCGGATCGCCTAATCGGTAAGACATTTCATCAATAATCAAATAATCATTCTGGCTGAAATTCGGCTCCATTGACTGGCCGTTGACAAAAAAAGGCTGAAATAAAAAATAGCGGATAGGAAGCACTATCAGCAGAGCGATAACGGTTATTTTTACAACCTCAAAAACAAAGGAGAAATACTTATTCATATCTGTGATTTTATCAGTATTTTTTTGTTTTAACAAGAGAGGTGATATAATCGAACTATGTTATTGATTGTCGGCTTGGGAAATCCGGGCGAAAAATTTAAAAATACGCGCCATAATATCGGCTTTAAGGCAATCGATGGAATCGTCGCTAATTTTTCCCGCCCGTTGACGGAATCCCGTAGCGGCGGGACAACTTTCAATTTTCAATCAATTTTTAATGCTCAAATTTCCAAAGGAAAAATTAATGGACAAGATATCGTTCTCGCTAAACCGCAAACTTTTATGAACCTTTCAGGCCAATCAATAAAGAAAATAATCAAGGATTGTCCCGCCTCAACCCCGCTATGGCGGGGCAAGATGCGGGAGAAATTAAAAATTGAAAATTTGGTTGTCATTCATGATGACATTGACTTACCGCTGGGAAAAATAAAGATTGTCAAAAACAGAGGAACCGGCGGGCATAAAGGAGTTGAGTCAATTGCCAAAGAATTAAAAACAAAGAACTTCATCAGGATAAGAATCGGAGTCAACCAAAGCTCAAAACTAAAAATGCAAAATGAAGAACAACAGCTTAAAACTCAAAAAATAGAAGCATTCGTTCTCGGAAAATTTGATAAAAAAGAAGAAAAGATTGTTAAGGAAATAATCAAGAAAACCATTTCAGCTGTTGAAATGATTTTGAGCCAAGGATTAGAAAAAACCATGTCCGAATTCAACCAATAAACTATCGTCGTGGGGTCATATTGCCGTAGGGTCTGACCCCGCGATGGCCTATTGACTTACAACGACCGCTTGCTATGCTATAAGTAATGGATCGGGGTGTCCCCGGTCGGCAAAAGGTTCCGCAAGGGACTTTTTGCTTTTTACGAAAAAATTTCAAGTCCATAACCGTCAATTTTGCCAGCGCCACTGCAATATAATTTATTTTTGATAATGGTAAAGGGAATATACGGCTCCTCCGAATTTAAAACATGACGAGCGATTGGATAAGCGCACAAGTCGGCTATCTGCAAGCCATTATCGTTATCTTTTTTAGTAACCATTGAAAAACTTTCAATTCTTTTTTCAAATCTGGTGGAAATAACATGAAATGTTCCGCGATCAATTATCTCGTTATAATGGGCGAGCAATTGCTCGTCTTCTTTTCTTCCTCTTTTTTCTATTGTAATTGAAACTTTTGGTGATGAGTTTTTGTCGTCAGTGCAGAAAACCAATCTTTCTAAAATATAAGAGAGGCAAATTGAATATGGATTGTCTGCGACTTTTCCGTATTTTTCAATATGCCTCTTTTTGTCTATCGCAACAGAAATAATGATAAATTTCGCTTCGGAAATAATCTTGTTAAGTCTTTCATAAAAACGCTTCTTGATATCAATATCAAACAATACCTGAAAAGATCCTTCGCATTTTCTTATATCTCTTGAATGTAAAATAACTTGACTGGTATTAAAAAATTCTTGTTTCAGGGCGATAATATTTGCGACAGCTTTTTGATATTCTGAATCTTCAAACAGACAACCAACTAACAGAAAAATCGGGAAATTATCATCAATAAAAGTTAAGCCGTGGTCACCAGTTTCGTCTAAGAAAAAATGGTATTTTTTATTTTGTTGCTCTAACATAAAATTTATTTCCAAAAACTTAATTTCTCGCTTTTTACCCATTCTATAAACTATTGATTGTGCTTGGCTTAGCCAAGCACACGCCCCAGCATCATCCGTCAAGATTTGCCCTCAACCATCTCACCTCCTTCTCCGCCCTTTCCAATTATCAATTTTTCTATCAGCCCAGACCTCAAAAATTTTTATTAAAAATACAAACAATAAAAACGGCCACATTATTTTAATAACAAACCACATAGTCCAAAGCATCATTTTTATAAATTCCCAAGTATCAATTTTAAAAATGGGTTCCATATTAAAATTTTATGTTTAATTTTCATTACCTTCATTATGAGCAGATTTTATGTTGACGTATGTTGACGTCAGACATCAACATCAGACATCAACATCAGATCATCAACATCAAATTCCTAAATCAACATTGGGCGTTGCTTAACTAAGTTAAATTTATCGTGGGGTCTTCATCGTGGGGTCTGACCCCACGATGCAGATTTAATATTCAACACCTCTCATAGCGTCTTCATTTTTCAGCCTTTTGGAATTATAGTTGTTTGATCTGTCATAGTTATTTCTTATAAAAGCCTCTAATTGCCTTTATTGTATTTCGGGTCTATTTTTCTTTATCTTAAGCCATTTTTATTATTGCCTTCAAAAGCCTCTAAAACGCCAGAGTGTAAAAAATGTTTACTGAAGCGCCGTTGGCGACTAATATTCCCAAGTCTCGCAGTTTCTTTAGATCATTGTTGATTGTTGCTCTGGGAGTGCCTTTGAGTATTTTTTGGCAATCAGAAATCGTAAGCCTATTTTTAATAAGCAAAACATCAATCAGCCTAGTTTGCCTATCATTTATTTCTTGGTATCTCTCACCCAATAAAATCGCTTCAAAACTATTGACTGAATTTCTGAAAAGTGGCGAGGGCAAACCCCATTCTTTCATTTTTTTGATAACGATATCTATACCTCGATCATATTCTTCCAAATAACGCATATCTTTCAATCGCGCTGCAATCATGGAATTTCTACTGAATTGTGCCTCTTTTATATTATCCACCGTCACTCCGGGAGGTAGCGAACCATGATTCACAATTTCCAGTCGATCTTGAAATACTCTGATCTGATTATATGTTTCAATGATTTTATAATCCCGATGGATAATCGCGTTCGCAATAAGTTCGCGGATGGCTTCTTCTGGATATTCATATCTATCTTCCCTTTTTGTGCCAATGATAGAGGCTTTTCTGGAAATATTTTTTAAGACAAATTTGTATGATTCATCAATCAAAACATCAAGCGTTCCCTTAAGGTCGACTGAATCGATAATTTTTGACGCCGGATCGCTTTCGCTGTAGCGAACACAACGAACTGTAAACCTATCAAAAGACGGTTTATTTTGAGGATAATTTTTAGAAAAAATCAAATACCCCCCAACTGTCGGCTTATATTCTCCTTCAAAATTGCCCAGTATTCCAAGATTTTCTAAAACAACATCATTTGCCTCATGGCTTGCTCCTCTCTTAACATCCGTTTCGCTTTGCTCAAGTAAATGTTCAACTTTTGCGATTGACACATCATCTTTATTTGTCCCTCTTGCTTCGGAACGATCAAACTGAAACTCTTTAGAAGTCGCAATATATGTTCTAAACTCATTATCTGTAATTCTTCTGCTTGTGTTTCCCTCTCTAATATAGGCGCCATTTGGCAATCCAACTGGACGAAAATAGCACGGCACATAGTCTTTCGGACATTCTGGAACATAAACCGCGATAATATCTTTATCTTTGTATGAAATCACGTGATATTCGGGTCGCAAAACAAAACTCATTTTATCATTAAAATATTCTGTAAGTTTGGTCTGCATAAAATCTATATTCTCACAACCAGTAATAGCATTTACTCTTTGATCTACCCCAAAAACAACAAGTCCGCCACCGTGACGATTAGCAAAAGCTGAAATACTTCTCCAAATATCGTTTGGGATATTTTTTATTGAAGTTTTAAACTCCAAATCAGGTAATTCAGAAGCTATCGCCAAGCCATATTCATTTTTTTTATTATCTCCTCTTTTGTCATAATTTTTATTTCATTAAAACATCTATACTAACGCCAAAGGCTTTGGCGATGATCGCTTACATTCACTTTATCTCTTCTTGACCTTAAATTCAATCTAAGAAAACGATATCACCGACTAATCTGAACGAATTTTTTTGCGGAAATTCTAATTTCTGATAAACTAAATGAATGACTGATGGAATTCAGAAAGTTACAATTAATGACGCCGAGTTCCCAAAACTCCTGAAAAAAATTTCTGACCCGCCGAAAGAACTTTACTTCAGGGGAAATTTTATTTTGAATGATGATTGCTTCGCTGTTGTCGGAACGAGAATGTGCTCTCCTTATGGAAGACAGATGGCAATGGAAATAACCGGCGATTTGACCGAGGCCGGACTGACAATCGTCAGCGGACTGGCTCCGGGAATTGACACCTGTTCTCACCAATCAGTTTTAGAAAAAAAGGGCAAAACTATCGCTGTCTTGGGAACGGGTCCGGATGACGCCAGTATTTATCCTCAAATAAATCTGAAACTGGCTAAGGATATTGTTTCTTCAGGCGGGATGCTCGTTTCTGAATATCCTCCGGGAACAAAAGGGACGAGATTCGCTTTTCCCCGAAGAAACCGCATCATCACCGGACTATCCATGGGCGTCTTAGTTGTTGAGGCTAAAGAAAAATCCGGCTCCCTGCTTTCAGCCGGGTGGGCTAAAAAACAAAAAAGAAAAATTTTCGCCGTTCCCGGTCAAGTCCATTCCTTAAATTCCAAAGGCTGCCATTGCCTGATAAAACAAGGAGCTAAATTAGTTGAAAACGCCGATGATATTTTAAGGGAGCTAAGTTCTTTCAGCTTTAAAAGAATCCAAAAAAAGAATTTGAGGGGAGAAAACGAAGAAGAAAATTTACTCTTGAAAATTCTGGAAGAAGAACCCCTCCATACTGATAAAATTATTGAAAAAACAAAAATGCCGGCCGGAAAAATAGTTGGCTTGCTTGCTATTTTGGAAATAAAAGGTAAGGTAATAAATTTAGAAGAGGGAATTTATGCAATAAAACGCTAATTAAAACCAAATGAAACTGATAATCGTGGAAAGTCCGACTAAAGCCAGAAGTATTCAAAAATTTCTGGGGTCAGATTATAAAATATTGTCTTCTTTCGGACACATTAGAGATTTGCCGAAAAGCAAACTCGGCCTTGATGTAGAAAAAGATTTCAAACCTGATTACGTGATTCCAACGAAGGCCAGAAAAACAGTTAACTTGCTCAAAAAAGAAGCTGAAAAAGCAGAACTGGTGATTTTAGCAGCCGACCCTGACCGAGAAGGAGAAGCCATCGCTTGGCACATCGCCCAGACATTAGGTCTGAGCGAATGTAAAAATAAAAATGAAAAATGCAAAAGATATGAAAGAATTACTTTTCATGAAATTACCGAATCAGCCATCAAGGAAGCTCTAAAGAAACCCGGAACGATTGATTTGAATTTGGTTGACGCCCAGCAAGCCAGAAGAATTCTTGACCGGCTTGTCGGCTACAAACTCTCCCCTTTTCTCTGGAAAAAAGTCGCCCGAGGACTTTCCGCCGGAAGAGTTCAATCAACAGCGGTTCGTTTGGTCATTGATAAAGAAAGAGAAATCGGAAAATTCATTCCGCAAGAATACTGGAGTATTGTCGCTTCGCTCCTAAAAATCCCAAATTCGGAGTTTGAAGCAATCCTAATAAAAAAAGGGGAAGAAACGATAGAGAAACTGGGAATTAAAAACAAGGAAGAAGGAGACAAAATACTCCAAGAATTGGAAGGAGATGAATACGGCGTGGAAAAAATTACAAAAAAGGAAACCTTAAAAAATCCTTTCCCGCCTTTCACAACCAGTTCTCTTCAACAGGAAGCCTGGAGAAAATTTCACTTTTCCGCCAAGCAAACGATGCGAACTGCCCAATCCTTATACGAAAAAGGTTTAATAACCTACCACAGAACCGACTCTCTGAATCTTTCTGAAGCATCGCTTTTTGCGGCTAAAGATTTTATTTTAAAAAATTACGGAGAAAAATATTGGGTAGGATTCTTAAAAAAATATAAAACTAAGGGAAACGCCCAAGAGGCCCATGAGGCAATCAGGCCGACTAAACCGGACTTCATCCCGCGAACTTCAGATAAGCAAAGCGCTTTTGAAGATGCCCATCAGGAACGGCTTTATGAAATGATTTGGCAAAGATTTATCGCCTCGCAAATGGCGTCGGCAATCTTTTACCAAACATCCATTGATATCAAAACACGAAAATCGGAATACACTTTTAGGGCCAATGGACAAATTCTAAAATTTGACGGCTTCCTTAAAGTTTATCCGACCAAGTTTGAAGAAAATATTTTGCCGGAGATGGAAGAAAAAGAAGTTTTGGATTTGAAAAAAATATCCGCTCTTCAGCATTTCACCCAACCGCCGGCCAGATATAGCGAGGCCAGTCTGATTAAGGCCATGGAAGAAAATGGAATCGGCCGGCCGTCAACTTACGCTCCGACGCTGTCAACAATACAAGCCAGGAACTATGTTGAGAAAAATGAGCAAAAAAGATTCCAGCCGACGGAAATCGGTTTTGTCGTCAACGACTTGCTGGTAAAACATTTTCCGGAAATTGTTGATATTAATTTTACCGCTGAAATGGAAAAAAAATTAGACCAAATCGCTGACAATAAGGAGGAATGGGTTCCTACAATCAGAAACTTCTATGACCCTTTTGCGAAAAATTTAAAAAACAAATACGAAGAAATAAGCGACAAAAAAACCGTTGAAGAAACTACTGACAGAAAATGCCCCAAGTGCGGGAGCAAAATTACGATTAAACTGGGAAGGTTTGGAAAATTTTACGCCTGCTCAAATTTCCCGACTTGTAAATTCACCGAGTCATTGGCGAAAGACGATTTTAAAGTAAAATGCCCAAAATGCGAGAACGGAAACGTTACGGCCAAAAGAACAAGAAAAGGAAAAATATTTTACGGCTGTAATAATTACCCGAAATGCGATTTTGCCCTTTGGGACAAACCGACCGGAGAAAAATGCCCTCAATGCCAATCCCTTCTGATTGAAACAAAAGGAAAGAAAATAAAATGTTCAAACAAAACCTGCGATTACAAGGTTGAGGTTGAAAAACAGATTAAAATCGGATAATATCAAAGCAATTGCCGGGGTGGTGGAATTGGCAGACACGCAGGTTTCAAAAACCTGTGGGCGCAAGCTCATGAGGGTTCAAGTCCCTCCCTCGGCACAGCGTAAGAACGTTAATTTTGCTTAGCAAAATTTTACGTTCAACGCTATTGGAACGCCACGAAAGTCGCGTTACCGCGACAACGCGGTTTACGCGACTTAAATTTTCAAAGAAAATTTATTGCGTTCCACACGCAAATTATCAATGTTCGGTTTTTGATAAGCCTAAATCAAAAAATAATTTTTAAAAATAATAAAAAAGAGGATATTATTAATCCTCTAACGGCTTTAATCCCTTAAATTTTAATTCTATCAGTTTTTCTCTTTCCTCATACAGTCTTTCCAATTTTCCTGAAATCTCTTTAGTTTGCGAATCAACTATTTGGGTAGACAGCACAAGAATTATCGCTGAAACCATAAAAGCGGAGAT
>PEWS01000014.1:10014-10562 GCA_002779355.1 Candidatus Nealsonbacteria bacterium CG07_land_8_20_14_0_80_39_13
TCTCATATTTATATCCGCAATAATTATGGTGGCAACTGTAATTACAATCCAAAAAACACCCACGTTATAAAAATACTTACTCGTCCTTCTATCGATATATAAAAACAATTCCCCTTCTTTTCGACTAATTTCCATATGATTCTTTTCCATCCTTAATCCTATTTCATTTTTATCCATTTTTATTTTTTTTAATGTTCTTTCTTACTTATAAAATTTAATGATTATTCTTAGCTTAAAGAATGTTTTTCAACTTGTCAAGCTAAGTTGATAATGTGCACACACATATGGCGGTTTTCTCCAAGATAAATTACCATCTTGGATATGTGTATAAATATGCCAAAAACAATTAAAGAAGAAAGATTAAGATGGATATTGCCTATCCATAATAAAGAGATTAAGTTGGTCGACATAGCGAAAGTATGCCTTCACAGCAAAAGAAACTTAGGGAGGTGGTTAAAAGCGTATAGAGAGAAGGGAGAAGCCGGATTAATCCCTACGACAACAAAGCCAAAAACAAATCCAAAAGAAACATCGATCCGCATCAAAGA
>PEWS01000015.1 GCA_002779355.1 Candidatus Nealsonbacteria bacterium CG07_land_8_20_14_0_80_39_13
AGGTTCGGATTTCGTCAAACAAACGCACCACAAAATTTTCCCGCTCGCTCCCCTCTTTGCGACGACTGTGACATAAAGATATGGCTATAGTTGTTTTTTGTGATATGATAAATTTAGAACAATAGAAACAAAAAAAAGGAAGATATGGCTAAAATCAGCAAAAAAAAAATTAAAGAAATCATCCTATATCTTGCGGAAAAACTTGGCGGAGAGATAAGGGGTAAGAAAAAATTGGCGAAATTATTATATTTTATTGATTTTGATTTTTATGAAAAATTCCAAAAATCACTAACCGGCGATACTTATAAAGCTTTACCAATGGGTCCCTTTCCCATAAACATGGAGAAGGTGCTTGCCGATATGGTCAGCGAAAAAAAAATTGTCGTAAAGCTTGAAAAAGAAAGGGCTGATTACAACCTAACGGAAATTTATAAAATAAATAAAATAGCTGTGAAGAATTTTCCCAAAGAAGAACAGCTGATATTAGATAGGGTTATCCTGAAATATGGGCATCTGTCAGGAAAACAATTGGAAGATTTAACCCATGCGGAGGCGCCATATATTGGAACAGCTCCAAACCAAGAAATCGCTTATGAATTGGCTTTTTATCGTGGCACCGGCATAGACGAAGATGCTTAATTTTATCCTCCACCCTTGTTTTGAAAAAGAAGCCGCCAGTTTAAAGCGGCGTTTTCCTTTCTTCGCCTCAGGTATAGAATCATTTAAACGAATCTGCGAAGTTCACTTTGACCCAATAAACCCAAAACAGGTAATCGCTCCTTCGAAATTACACAGAGTAAAGTGTTCTGAAAGCTTCACCATTTGGAAAATAGAATTAGCTGTAAAAAATTTGCGTTCCAATCAATTCCCAAGGGTATGGTTTGCTGTTCGGGGAGCAACAATTGCATTTTTATGCGTTGCCACCCACATTGACAACCATGATAATAACGCAATGGACAGAAAAGCTGAAGTATTAACAAGCTCATTCTTTAATTAAAAAATAAAATTAGCAATATGAGCGTTAAGATTATCTATGAAGATGAAAACTTGTTGGTGGTTGATAAACCGGCCGGAATAATTGTTTTCCTTGAAAATGAAGAAGGTAAAAACGAAGGCAGAGAAAGCACCCTCATAGACCTGATTCTGGAAGAAAGGCCGGAAATTAAGAACGTCGGCTCCCCTACCAGATACGGGATAGTCCACCGTTTAGACAAAGATACTTCGGGAATCATTTTAATCGCCAAGAACAATGATTCCTTAATTTTTTTTCAAAAACAATTCCAAGAAAGAAAAGCGGATAAAAAATATATAACTCTGGCAACCGGCGCAATGAAAGACGACAAAGGAAAAATTGAAACGCTTATAGGAAGGTCTCCCAAAAATCGTCTCAAGCAAAAGATATACTCCTCTTTCAGCCCGGAAGCAAAAGGCAAAAGAACTGCCATCACCGAATACAATGTTCTTGAAAATTTCAGGGATTATGCTTTAATGGAAGTTGTTATAAGAACAGGCAGAAAACATCAGATTAGAGCCCATCTTGCGCACATTCATCATCCAATCACAGGAGACAAGCTTTATAATTTTAAAAATCAGCCCTGCCCGAAAGGATTAGAAAGGCAATTCTTGCACGCAGAATACCTTAAGATAACTATGCCTGACGGAAAAGTAAGGGAGTTCAGATCTGAACTGCCGGAAGATTTGAAAAATATATTAAAAAACCTTAAAAAATATGACTAACAAATTACAAGAATTCAACCAAAAACAATCAATAAAGGAATTCGCTGATGTCCGCCCGGGCGATACGGTCAAGGTCTTTCAGAAAGTAAAAGACAAGGACAATAAAGAGAGAATCCAAATTTTTGAGGGGTTGGTTATAGACAGAAAACACGGAAAAGGAGTTTCCTCCACCATCACCGTCAGAAAAATAATAGCTGATATCGGAGTGGAAATAATCTTCCCGACTCAATCCCCTAACATAGAAAAGGTGGAGATAATAAAAAGAGGCAAAGTAAGAAGAGCCAAGCTTTTCTATTTGAGAGGAACTAAAGGCAAAAAATCCAGATTAAAATCCTTAGAAATTCCGGAGCAAACCGTTGTTGAAGAACTGGAAAAACCCGAGGCGAAAAAAGAAGAGGCTTAGAAAAAGGCGCGGGTGTTGTAATGGTAGCCAAGCTGGCTTGAGGTGCCAGTGTTCGCAAGGACGTGGAGGTTCGAATCCTCTCCCGCGCACCTCAAAGTTTAATATGGGCGATTAGCTCAGTTGGCTAGAGCGCCTCGTTTACACCGAGGAGGCCGTGGGTTCGAGACCTACATCGCCCACATAGATAAGGCAAAATTTAAAAATCAAAGATTAAAATTACAAATTAAAATTTAAAGTAATCTAATATTATTTTTTAAATTAATTTGCCGAAGGTAAATACCTAAATTTTACATTTTGATTTTTGATTTTATTTTATGCCACGGTAGCTCAGTGGTAGAGCGAGCGACTGAAAATCGTTAGGTTGTGAGTCCGATTCTCACCCGTGGCACAATAAAGCATAGGCGGGCCTGCTCGCCGAAGTCCCGCTAAAAGCGGGACGTAGGCGGGTGTCGTATAGTGGCTATTACATACTTTTCCACAAGACAAAATTGAACTATTGTGATATAATTCTTTAGAGCTCAATGATGGTTCTATAATTATATGCGCAATGACAGGCATATTGCTATAAATTTAAGAAAACGAGGAAAAAGCTATAATAAAATTAGCGAAGAGCTTAATGTTCCTAAAAGTACTTTATCAGTTTGGTTTTCGAATCTTGAATGGTCTAAAAATATTAAGAGAGAACTTGTCCGAAGAGCGAATTATATCGCAAAGAAAAGATTAAGGATTATTAATAAAAGACGTCGAAAAAAATGGGAGGAATGGAGAGAAGAAGCCCGCCAGAAAGCAAGAGAGGATTTCCCTCTGTTAAAAAACAATCCTTTATTTATCGCTGGACTTATGCTGTACTGGGGCGAAGGAGATAGCAACATTAAAAATCCTTTCCGATTATCCAATACAGACCCGCGGATGATAGCTTTGTATACTAAATTTCTAACCAAATCCCTAAATATCCCAAAGGAGAATTTACGCCCCACCGTTATCTTATACCCAGATTTATCCGAGGAAAAATGTTTGAATTTCTGGGTAGCAATAATAGGAATACCAAAATCTCAATTTTATAAAACCCAATTCATAAAAGGACGGCATCCGACAAAAAGGTTATCTAATGGAATTTGTATGATAGCATGTGGCAATAGACAAATAAAAGAAAAAATATTAATTTGGATTGATTTATTAAGTAAAAATTTATAAAATCCTACTATTGCGGGACTAGTATAGTGGCAGTACACGATCTTGCCAAGATCGAAGCGCGAGTTCGACTCTCGTGTCCCGCTCCAAAAACAAAAACGTCCGAATGGACGTTTTTGTTTTCAAAACGCAACATAATCCCCTATTTCTGCCCAAGAGCTATCTTGAGCTCGTTTTTAGCTCCTTCTATCGCAATTTTGAAATCCTGAATTGCTTTATCTATTGCCGCCTTTCTTGCAACGCGCAACGGTTCAAATGATGCCCTTAATTTTTCAATCGCCTGCTTATCGCTTTGGAACTTATCGCGAGCCGTTTTCATGCTGGCTATAAAAGTTACGCGGACTGTTTTCTGATCAATGCCACTGGCACAATCTGATATTGCTTTATCGATTGCCAAATCCTCGGCATTTTTAAACTCGCTTACGGCTGCGTCAACAGCCACCTTTCTGTTATCCATAGCTCTTTTTATATCTGCCTGAAAAGACGCTATCGTTGCGTCAATCGTTGTTTGACGAGCTGTAATCGCGGCCTCAACTGTTGACTCAAACACTGCCAAAGCTTGTTTCTGCGCGTCAGTTGTTGCTTTCGCCTCTAAAGCCGAATAATGTTCCTGGCGATTGGTATCTCTCTTGTCTCTACCCTCTTCTTTTTTAGCGTTCCGCTCGCTCTTGTTAACCGCGAACTTATCCAAATTCTCCTGATGTTTCTTTTCTAATTTTGCTTCGCGGTCATTAATCCGCTGATCAACTTTTAAGGTAAGTTCTGAAATGCGGGAACAAAACCCCTTTAAAGCAGGCGACCCCTCCCCTACTTGAGAAATAGCAAAGACAGGTAACGCAAGGCATGCGGTCACGAATACGCTGAAAGCGAATATGGTTATCTTTTTAAAATTCATTTTCATCATAAGATTGGCCAAAATCATTAATCGCTTGATTATCGGCAGTAATCAAGTCCGCGTCTTTTTCCGCGTCAATAAAAAGCGCCTGGTCATCGGAGGCGCCGGCAATAATAGCGTTAACGGCATCGTCAACACTGCCTGTGGCAGGTATTGTCTTGACGGATTTTTCCTTTGCAGTAATCGGCGCTTGAAATGTTTCTATTAAAGACTGATAAAATTCAACTGTAGCAAAGGCAACTATTGTTGCGATGCTAATCGGAGCCCATACTTTCCAATTTATACTCATAAAATTATTAACTTTAGCTTTTATTTTTTAATAAAATCAATCGATTTTATAATTATATCACAAACGCCTATTTAATGAAAGGTAAATTTGATTATGATTTAACTCAATGATAAACTTAAACCATGGAAAATTTTAATGTAACTCTTTTTGAAACTTGCGAACTTCTGAATAAAAGCAAAAGGTCTGTTAGCCGGTATGTCCGGCGGGGTTTACTCTGTCCGAAAATGGTTAAAAGCTTAAAGGGTACATTGGAGTATAGGTTTAGGAAAGAGGATATAGAAATGTTCAAGGCGCAGGGTTGGGCGGAAGACAAGACAAGACAGGACACTGAAGACAAGACAAGAC
>PEWS01000016.1 GCA_002779355.1 Candidatus Nealsonbacteria bacterium CG07_land_8_20_14_0_80_39_13
CTATGCGGCGACGCTCATTATCTGTTATATGTGTAAAATTTTTCATATTTTTCTTTTTATCATACAGTGTTCGGATTCAAAGGTAAATCTACGGGACGGGTAATCCCGCCTTGGCGGGACCCCCAACCCCCTTTCTTTTTGCCCGCCCGAGCGGAAGAGTTTTTATCAAAATTCAAAATCTGGATTTTCGTCAAAAAAAGTTCGAACATCAATCAAAAAACATCGCCAATTTTCAGAATTCAAATTTTGGGAAGAATCTGTTCGAATTTTTTTGAACGCGCGCTTCATAACAAAGCGCGAATAAAGTGTAGATGTCGGACATCTACACAATCCATCTGCACAATTCATCTGCACAATCACATTAACGTAATCGCTTGACTGGGATTTGTCAATAATATACAATGGAAGTAAGATTATTTAATGCTTCGGTCAAATATGTACGTATGGACAGCTTAATTGCCAAATTATACCAATCTTCCAAAACCATTCTTACCGTAAAGGATTTAGCTTTGCTTTGGGAAGAAACCAACCCGATTAATCTAAAATCTAAGATTGGTTATTACGCTAAGCAAGGCGCGCTCATCCGATTAACTCGAGGAGTTTTTGCCAAAAATAAAGACTATAATCCGAAAGAATTGGCAACTAGCATTTACGCTCCTTCTTATGTAAGTTTTGAAACCATATTAAGAAAAGCGGGAGTAATTTTTCAGCATTACGATACGATTTTCGTTGCTTCAAAGTGGCCGAAAACAATGAAAATAGATAAATACACTTTCACATTTAGAAAATTGAAAGACGTAGTTTTGTTTAATTCAACAGGGGTTATTGGCAAGGATAATTATAGCGTCGCTATCGTAGAAAGAGCTTTTTTGGATATGATTTATTTATTTCCGAATTATTATTTTGATAATTTGAGGCCGATCAATTGGGAGAAGTGCGATGAAATAGTAAAGATTTACAACAACAAGCAACTGATAAAAAGATTAAATAAATATCGCAAAAATCATGCTCAATAAAGAAAAACACCAATTAATAATGGGCCAGATATTGAAAAGCATTTACACTGATGTTGCAATTAGTCCATTGTTGGGATTAAAGGGTGGCACTTGCGCTTACTTTTTCTACGGATTGCCGAGATTTTCAGTTGATTTAGATTTTGATTTGTTGGTGAACAATGAAGAAAACCAAAAATTGATATTTGAAAAAATAACGGGAATTTTAGGCAAATACGGACAGATAAAGGATAAATACATAAAAAGATTCACGATTTTTTCCTTGCTTTCTTACGGTGATGCCGACCACAATATTAAGGTTGAAATTAACATCAGAAAGCCGGCGGAAAACATCAGAAACTATTACGAATTGAAAGAGCATCTCGGAATTTCAATGCTCGCCGCTAAAAAAGATTATCTATTTGCCGGAAAGCTATCGGCTTTGACCTTGAGGAACGAAACCGCCATGAGAGATATTTATGATATTCATTATTTTGCCAAGAACAACTGGGATATCAGCGCCGAAGTTATTGAAGAGAGAACAGGCAAAACCATCAGAGAATATTTGACCGGCTGCGTCGTTTTCATAGAAAGGGTGAAAGACAATCAGATTCTACAGGGATTGGGAGAGCTTGTTGACGGTGAGAAAGAAAAAACGTGGATTAGGAATAACTTAAAAAACGACTCTATTTTTATGTTGAAAAATTACATCTCGACGATAAAATAATTAATTGGAAAACATATGACAAAACTTCCAGTTTCTCAAAGAGCGCAAGGTGTTATCGCTTCGCCAATCCGTAAATTTTTACCGCTCATACAGGATGCGGCAAAAAGAGGCATTCATGTTTTTAAGCTTAATGTCGGCGACCCTGACATAGAGCCTCCTAAGCAATTTTTTAAAGTTGTCGGTTCTTACAGCCGGCCGACTTTGGGCTATGCTCCTTCGCCGGGAATTTTAGAACATACTCAAGCTTGGCAGAAATATTATCGGCAATTCGGCGTTAAATTAGATATTGGCTGATATTATCCCCACCATTGGTTGCGCTGAAGCGATTATGCTGGCCATGCAGGCGGTTTGCGATGACGGCGACGAGATAATTATTTTTTGAGCCTATTTACACTTCTTATAAATCTTTTTCCGTAATGGCTGGCGTTAAGTTAATTCCCATTCTTCTCTCCATTGAAAATAATTTCGCCATGCCTGATATCAGATTGATTGAAGAAAAAATTTCCAAGCGGACAAAAGCCATTGTCATAATCAACCCTGATAATCCGACCGGAAAACTTTGGAGCGAGAAAGAGTTGTCAGCGATCGTCGGGCTTGCCAAGCGTCGCGGACTTTTTGTTATCTCCGATGAAACCTACCGAGAAATCCGTTTTGACGGGAAGAAGCCGATTTGCCTTTTAGCGTGCCAAGATTCTGCGCAGAATGTTATTGTCTGCGATAGCGTCTCTAAGCGTTTTTCTTTGCCCGGAGCGAGAATCGGTTGCGTGGCCAGTTTTAATAAAGAGGTAATGCATTCAATTCTTAAATTTGCCCAAGCCCGTTTGAGCGCCGGCACGCTTGAGCAACTCGGCACAGTTCCTCTTTTGGAAAATAGCCGAGAATACACATCAAAGATAACTAAAGAATATAAACGGCGCCGTGATATCGTCGCCAAGGAATTGAGTAAGATGCAGGTGGTTTTTAAGCCTGCGCAAGGCGCGTTTTATCAGACTGTATGTCTTCCCGTTGGAGATGCGGATGATTTTGTGAAATTTATGGTCAGCAGTTTCAATTATAAGGGGAAAACGGTCATGGTTACGCCCATGCAAGTTTTTTATATCAGCGCCAATAAAGGTAAAAACGAAATCCGCATCGCTTATGTTTTGAATACCAGCGAATTGAAGGAGGCCATGGGGATATTAAGAAGGGGTTTAGAAGCCTATCTCAACATCAATCGCAGTTAAATGTAGTAAATGTAGATGTCCGACATCTACATCTTGGCTACACATAGGATTTTAACTGATTATTTAATAAAATAATTTTTATGGATATTAAACTTCAAAAATTCGAAAAAAACTTTTCCTTGCCACGTACCATAAAAGGAAATCCGACGCTGTATTTAATTCTTTTGTTTATATCTCTTGCCATAGTTATTTTTTTTGTTCTACGTGGAGAGATCAGAGAGTTTTCCTTAACAGGGTTTATTTGTTTGTTTATTTTTCCCTTGTCCTTGACGATGGTTTCTTTATATCTCGGATCGTTTAGGATTATTATTTATGACGATAGGTTAAAATACAAGAAATTTAGAGTAAAAGAAAAAGAGATATTTTTTTCCGAGATCAGAAGATTGGATATTGAAAATTATGTTTCTCGTGGAGATAAATTTCCTGCAAAGAACGGTCTTTATTTAAATATTTATACCAAGGAGGCGTTGTTTATGATTTATGCTTGTTTTAGCAGAAAAGACTTGACTTTTCTGGTTAATGTTATCAGTAGTAAAGTTCCGTCCATGGAGATAAATGAATTTGCGAGTCAGGTTAAAGAAGGCAGATTTGAAGGAATAACATTAAGCACCTTTGGTCAGTTTTTAGATAGTGGTTTTACGAATAGACGTTCTGGAAAATAATAAAATTAAAGATGGAAAAAGATTCTAAAAAAATTATTTGTAAGGATGTTCATGGCAAGGAATACGAAATTGCCGTTGGACAACTATCTTTCAGACCGTCTGTTTATGGCGTAATAATTCAGGACGGGAAAGCGTTTCTTTCTAAACAGTGGGGAGACGGATATGATTTCCCGGGTGGCGGGATTGAACTGGGAGAGACGATTGAAGAAGCGCTGAAAAGGGAAGTGAAAGAGGAAACCGGCCTTGAGGTGAAGGTGGGGGAAATTATTGCCGTTGAAAACTCTTTTTTAAAATTTCAATCTGACGGAAGATATGTTCAATCAATACTTATGTACTATGCCTGCGAAGTGGTCGGCGGAGAAATATCAGCAGAATTTTTTGATGCTTACGAAAAGGAATACGCAGATAAGCCGGAGCGGATTGGTCTTGATGAAATAGAAAAAATAAAGTTTTATAATCCTGTTGACAGCGTGAAAATCATAAAAACCGCAAAAAGGATGGAATGTCCGCGCCGTTTTGCTAATCCGCTATAATCTGCTATAGTTGATATATCAGATTAAATATATGGCAAAAAACAACAGATTAGATCAACGACTTCAATCAGTACCATCTGAAATTTGGTCAAAAATAACTAAAATTGATGAGTTGAAAGGGCGATGGATCGCAGGGGCTCAACTTTCCCCTCAGACTTTAGGCCGTCTTAAGCGGTCAGTTTTGATTACCTCAACAGGCGCCTCAACACGTATTGAGGGAGCGAAACTTTCCGATGAAGATGTGGAGAAGTTGATGCGTGGAATTGATATCCAAAAATTCACCGATCGCGATAAGCAGGAGGCAAGAGGTTATTATGAATTACTTGGAAATGTTTTTGATTCTTGGAAAAGTTTGCGATTTAGCGAAAACACTATTAAACATTTTCATAAAGAACTCTTGAAGTATGTAAAAAAGGACGAGGCGCATCGAGGCGATTATAAAAAGACGGAAAACCAAGTGCAAATGATAAACGCATTGGGAGAATCAGTCGGGATTCTGTTTGATACGACTCGGGCATATCTCACACCGAAAGAAATGCAGGAATTGGTTGAATGGACGCAAGAGGCGATTGTTGAGAAAAAACATCACCCGCTTCTTGTTGCGGGCAATTTCCTTGTTGAATTTTTGCAGATACATCCATTCCAAGACGGCAACGGCCGGCTTAGCCGCATTCTCACGAACCTTCTTTTGCTTAAAGAAGGCTATTTGTATATGCCTTACGTTTCCCACGAGAAAATAATTGAAGATAATAAGCCGGAATACTATATTGCTTTACGGAAAAGTCAGAAGACGTTTAAAACTGATCACGAAGACATTGTCGCATGGCTTGATTTCTTTTTAACTATTTTGTTGAAGCAATCGGAAATGGCAATAGATCTTCTATCCAAGGAAAATATTGAAAGGTTACTTACTGAAAAACAATTAGCTGTTTGGAATTACCTTGATAAAAATCACAGCGCTACGCCTCGCGAAATCTCTGAAAAAACAAAGGTTGCTTACCCGACAGTGAGGCAGGCAATAGATAAATTGGCGCGGCTTAAAAAGATTGAGCGGATTGGGCAAGGTAGATCAACGAGTTATCGGAAAATATGACGGAGTGTAGATGTCTGACATCTATACATTGGATAGCAAGTAAATTAAATGAATTGTGCTTGGCTTAGCCAAGCACAACTTAATAACCAATTAAAAAATATGGAAGAAGAGAAATGGGTACTGTGGTCTAATGAAAAATTTGAAATATTCACATTAACTAATCCTCACCTTTCGCCGGAAGAGGGCTTGCATATCGTAGTATGGCCGAAAACCAATGTTTCTTCCGCTTGGGCCGACCCTGATTTATGCGCCGAGGCGTTTAAAATCGCCACAAAAGTATCTCAAGTCATGGAGGAATTGAAATTGGCCCCTTGGTTTAATCTGCAGGCAAATGGCAATTGGGGACTCTTGCCAGGAAGCGTTCCGCGTTTTCATGTTCATGTTTACGCTCGCCGGAAAGGAAAGACTTGGGCTATGCCTGTTCAGCTTCCCTTCGCTCCCGGAACTTATCATAACGAACCCATGGCCGAAATAGAAAGAGAGTCTCTCTCCGAAGCATTGAAGCGCAAATTAAACTAAGTTAAATTAAGTTAAACTAAGTTAAGCACAATTTAAGCGCAAGCATTATGGATAACTTTACGGCAAAATTAAAAAAAGCTGACAGTAATGATTTATATGAAATATCTTTAAAGTCTTCGGTGGCGAAAAAAGGAGAAGTTTTTATTTTTGAAAAAGGAGAGATGGGGGATCTTTTTGATAGAACTAAAGCTGAAAAAATAAGAGAAAATTTTCTAAAAAATAACATTAAGGTAAAACAAATTACAAATATTCCGATTTTGCCGAAATTTACAGAAAACGATGAATTCATAAACAAGGTAATGACTTTTCGCTATGTTCCGAAAGATATTTTTTCCATAGACAATGAAATATTAATATTTGACGATACGGTCGCTATTTACAACAAAGAGGAATTGCTGATCATAGAAGATAAAAAATTTGCCGATAACCAAAGGCAATTATTCACAAGTATCTGGGATCAGGGACAATCTCCGAAACTTGCCTTTGAATACAAACCGAACCACTCTTATTATAAGAATCTGAATTATTTTATAAATGATTTGCAGATTATTGTTTGGCCGGATGCTGACGCTAAAGAGTCGTATAAAGGTTTTTCAGAGGAACAACTTGGGGCGTATATAAAAAATATAGTTTCATCTGATACGCATTATAACGATGCTACATATATAATTGCATTCATATGGTCGCTTGATGGAGAAAAGATGATGGATATATGGAAGTTTAATAGCAATTATGTTGATGACAGATCTGGCCCATTGGGTGATGTAAGGGTTTACAGAGATGGGAAGCTTTGCAATGATAAAGATTTTGCAATTGCAAGCGGAAATACTTTGTTAATCCTTGGTTATGAAGAAAAAATCAGAAGACAATCAAAGGATCTGAAAGAATATCTTGGGGGACCAGCTCCTAAATTGCCGTTGGAAATTATGAACGGAAAAGATTTTTTTAATGAAAAATAAAAATAGAGGCAGTAAGTGAAACCCGGTTTCACCGGAGTTTTCCGCTAAGGCGGGATTTTTTGTTTTTGAAGATAGCAAGACCGTAAATCATGGAGCAGTATCGCAGAATAAGGCAGGATGTGATAAAATACAATAACAATAAATAAATATTTTTATGGATTTTCAAAAAAGGATAAATTATCAAGGAGATCTTAAGCCATTTTTACAGCAAGTTTGCAGTGATTTTGGCATTGGGGAATACAGCACTTATGAAATAGTCCCAATCGGCTATGAAGACTTTGATCTATCGGTTGGAACAGATAAGGGCAAATATCTTGTAAAGGTATTTCGTTCTCTCCGCGGCGAGGCTGAATGTAAAAGATATGTCGGGATGATGGAGAGCGTTTTGAAGGCGGGCGTATCCCATCCCTTGCTTTTTGAATCAAATCAAGGGTATTTGTATGAAATATCCAATAATGGCTTAACAGACAGGCTCTGCGTAATGCAATACATTGAAGGCAAGAATTTCTATGAACTTCAATCTACTCCGACTGTTAAAGAGAAAAAATTTATCATAAAGCAAGCCGCCTTAATTAACGAAATCAATATTAATCCCTCTCATTTGTATGACCAATGGGCGATTACCAATTTTTTGGAAGAATACGAAAAGAAAGGAAAATATCTTGATAAAGAAGATAGGGCAATCATTGAATTGATGATTGAGAGATATAACTCTTTGTTTATTGACGACTTGCCCCATTGTTTTGTCCATGGCGATATTTTAAAAGGCAATACTATGAGGGACAAGGGGGGAGATATCTATATTTTGGATTTTGCCGTTGCCAATTATTATCCTCGGATTCAAGAATTAGCGGTTATTCTTTGCGATTTATTTTTCGATGCCGGAAATCCTGAGGAATTTCCTGAAAATTACGACTTGGCTTTGAGTGAATATCAAAAATACGTTTCCCTTACGGAAGATGAACTTATAAAGCTCCCCGATTATGTGAAGCTGGCCCACACTATGCATATTCTTTTACCAAGCTGGGAGAAGGCAGCCAATGGCAATGATTCTTCCGAAAACGAATATTTTTTGAGAATGGGGAGAACCGGCCTTAGATATCTTAATAAAATTTGGGGATAGAAAAATGCATGGAAAAGGATGATTTGAGGCCGGGGGTGGGGATCGGGGGTGAATTAAGGGAAAATTGTGCTATTATTAGATATCGGAAGCTTAAGGTTTTAATTATTTTTAAAACCGTTGATGGAACGCTAATACCTACGGCTGATAAACCGCTGATAATTTTCAGCGTAAATCAGCGTTAATATCAGCGCAAATTCAGCGGAACGCAAATGAAAATTGTTTTTTCGGTCGGCGGTTCTTTAGTGTGTCCTGATGAAATAGACAATGGATATATTGAGAAGCTTTCAAAATTCATAAATAAGCTGGCCAAAAAACATAGGATTTATGCCGTAGTCGGGGGAGGGAAGACAGCGCGGAAATACGTCGCTTCTTTGCGGGAATTTAAAGCCAACGAATTCTTTTGCGATATGCTCGGGATTGAAATAACAAGAATAAACGCCTGTCTTTTGATTTCAGCCTTGAATTTAAGCTATATGCCTTACAGAAAAATTGTTGATGCTTCCGAGAGCGCCGAAAGAATAGTTATCATGGGAGGGACTCATCCGATGCACACGACTGATGGGGTGGCGGCGATGCTGGCGGAAAATGTTTCAGCTGATTATTTCATCAATCTTACGAACATTGATTATGTTTACGACAAAGATCCGAATAAGTTTAGGGATGCCAAGAAATTGGAAACCGTATCCTATGACGAATTGATAAGTATTTCCAACCAAGCGGAAATGAAAGCCGGGGCGAATAATGTTTTAGACCTTCTGGCGGCGAAAAACATAAAAAGAAGCTCCATGAAAACTTTTATTATTAACGGCAAAAAATTGGAAAATGTGGAGAAGGCGATTGAAGGGAAGAAATTTATCGGAACGCTGGTTAAATAATATATGGGCATTACCGAAGGTTTGATAATTTATATTACTCAATTCATAGCTACCGGTGGCTATGGAACTGTAGTTCTCCTAATGGCTATGGAGAGCATGGTTTTACCGGTGCCCAGCGAAGCAGTAATGCCTTTTGTTGGTTTTTCCGTTTCAAGCGGAGTTTTTAATTTTTGGCCGGCGCTTTTAGTCGCTACCATCGGCAGCATAATCGGTTCGCTTGTTTCATATCACATCGGCGCTTATGGCGGACGGCTGATCATAAAAAAATGGGGGAGATATTTGCTGTTAAACGAAGAGCATCTGCTTATTACGGAAAAGTTTTTTCAAAAATACGGAGAGGCGGCGATTTTTATCAGCCGTTTTATTCCGGTGATCAGGCATTTGATTTCCATCCCGGCCGGGATAGGGAAGATGGATCTTTTTAAGTTTTCTCTTTATACTGTTGTCGGAGCGGGATTATGGAACGCTTTTCTGATATATGTCGGCATAATCCTCGGGGAGAACTGGACAAAGATTGAGCATTATACTAAATTCATTGATACTTTCGTTATTATCGCCATATTGTTTGCGTTTGCTTATTGGTTATATAAAATAAGGAAACATTAGAAATTACCAATTATGCCGTTTACACCGTATCATTTAGGATTGGGTTTTCTGATAGGAATAGTATTCTTCAAGTTTTTTGATTTTCTGACGTTTTTGTTCGCAAGCATGATAGTTGATCTGGAGCCGTTATCCGTCATTCTTTTCAGGTTGCATCTTCCTCTTCATGGTTTTTTTCATAGTTTTCTGGGCGGTTCACTGGTGGCGGTTTTATTGGCGATCTTTATGTATGCCATGAAAAAGCCATTTGCAAGAATGCTTTCCGTCTTTAAGCTTTCCCAAAAATCCTCATTTAAAAAAATACTGCTGACTTCTTTTTTCGGCGTTTATTCGCATGTTTTGATAGATTCATTTATGCATAAAGGAATGGAGCCGTTTTTCCCATTAGAAGGCAATCCCTTTCTGGGTTTATTTTCCCTTTCCCAAGTTACTGATTTTTGCTTATGGTCTTTTCTTTTCGGATTATTGATTTATTTCTTAAGGTTTATCTTTTTTTCGGCCAAAGGCCGATAGTCCTCTGGACTAAAATAATATGATTTTAGAAATATGCGAATTAATCGGGTCAATGGTGGTGATCCTCGTCGGATGCGAACTTTTTGCCAATGCGGTTGAACACATCGGCAGGAAATTTTCATTATCTCATGCCACCGCCGGCTCTCTTTTGGCTGCCATCGGCACAACTATGCCGGAGACGATTGTTCCTATTTTAGCTTTGATTTTCGGGGGAGAACACGGCGAAGCTGTTGGTATCGGCGCTATTTTGGGAGCTCCCTTTATGCTTCTGACCTTGACGATTTTTCTGATCGGATCAACTGTGTTGATAATGAAGTTGAAGGGAAAGAGAAAAACAACAGAGCTTAATATAAGCGCTGGCGCCATATCTTTTGATTTAAAATTTTTTATTTTCAGTTTTATTTTTGTTCTTATCGGATCCCTTCTCTACAATGCCACAGATTTCAAATTCATAAATTACTTTCTGGCTTTTGTCTTGGTCGGTCTCTATGTCTATTATGTAAAAGTTACATTGAACCATAAGAAAGAAGAAGGGGAGACTTACGAAGAGTTTTTTTACCTTACGAAATATTTTTCTTTAAAGCCAGAAATGTTTAATGTTTATCTTCAGCTTTTCGTCGGCTTGGTGATGATTATTTTCGGAGCAAAATTTTTCGTTGCCAACTTGATTTTCGTCGGGACGGAGATCGGAGTGTCTATGCTTGTTTTATCTCTATTGATTGCCCCGATTGCTACTGAATTGCCGGAAAAATATAACAGCGTCACGTGGCTTTTGAAAAAGAAAGATACGCTGGCTATGTCCAATATCACCGGCGCGGTCGCTTTTCAATCAACCATGATCGTTGCTTTGGGTCTTTTATTTACTGAATGGAAACTTGATTCTTATACTCTTTTGAATATCGCCATCGCTTTGACTTCCGGTATTTTGATATTCTCCTTCTTGAAAATAAAGAAAAAAATAAACGCTGAGATTTTACTCTTCGGCGGATTATTCTACGCCCTCTACATCATTTTAGCCCTCTAATTTTGTTGCAGGGCAGGGGTTTTTGTGGTAATTTTCTGGTAAAGCAGAATAAATTCGGAGGAGTCGGATAACGGCTATTCCACCGGTCTTGAAAACCGGCGCTCGAAAGGGCTTGTGAGTTCGAATCTCACCTCCTCCGCCAAGATGGACAATCTCGCAACATAAGGGCGAGATTTCCCGTTTTTATGAGGGGTTTTTGGCTTTCAAGAGAGGTTCGAACCGCGGCAAGCTCCTTCTCTGCTTGTGGCAGCTTCTCGAAGATTAAACTGAATGATTTACGCCATTCTACCCTCACATTTTGTCCGCCAAGCCAGAGGTGTGAACCGAGACAGGCGAAGATGGCTCTCTTGGTGTCTCTGTCGCCCTGCTTGAACCAAACGCGAGCGTAGTGTGCAAAGTTGAATGTTCGTTCGGCGAGTTCCAATCAATCTTCAAGAGCTTTCCCTTGTTTCTGTAAATTGCTCTCAACATCCGCCTTCTCTTTGAGTAGGTTTGTTTTGAGATTTTGGTATTCAGTGTCGCTGATAAGTTGTCCATTCGCGTTCTCTGGTGAACTCCAGCGGACGAGCAGAGCTTCAAGACGCCTCGTAACGTCGTTTAATGCCTTCTGCTTGCCTTCAAAAGCCACGTGCTGGCTTTGCGCCTCATCCTTGCGCAACTCGTGCAGGTATTCGATAGCCCACTTGTGGAATCTGTCGGAGATGGTGAACTGCCCGATGGCTTCATCAATCTGCTGATTCAGTTCTGAAAGCTCAACCATCTTCTCTGGGCAGTTTGAATCCTTGCGTTTGGTGCAGTGATAATAGATGTAAGTGTGCACATTGCCATTCTTCTGTCGCTTAATCTTCTCCTTGGCAGTTATTAAAGCGTCGCAGTTGGAGCAACGCATCAAGCCCGTGAAGGCGAAGCGGTGTTTTTGGGGACGGGGTTTGCCTTTGCGTCCCATAATCTTCTGCACGCGGTCAAACTCCTCCTCCGTTATCATCGGTTCGAACTCATCATTAAACTTATATTGTTGCCCGTTGTATTCAAACCATCCACAATATGCAGTATCGGTGAACATACGATACAATCTGCTTCGAGAGATTAGCTTGCCGTTGGGAATCTTCTTTGTCGGGCGACTTGTTAGTTTCAAATCCTTATGCGCAATTTCCAAAAGCCACATTACGGTATAGTTGCCCGTGAGCATCATCTGCCAAAGGTGTTTTACCAAATCAAACCGCAATGGGTCTTTAAGGTGCACGAACTATCAAAAGCCGAACGCGTAACACAGCTGAGACACAGAATCGCTGGCACCAAGACCCTTCATTCAAGGGCGT
>PEWS01000017.1 GCA_002779355.1 Candidatus Nealsonbacteria bacterium CG07_land_8_20_14_0_80_39_13
ACTATGGAAGACAGAGGCGTCAGACTTAAAGAATGATGTTGTGAAGACGGCAAAATGAAAAAAGAAAAAAATAAAAAAAACAAAAAAAATTAAAAAAATAAAAAATAGGGAAAAAAATACGAAAAAATGAAAAAAACAATGAATGAGTTGAAAGGAAAGGCACCGGCGTTATTGGTGTTGCTGTTGCTGTTGTTATTAACAGCAGTGGTTGGATGCATAGGAGATAATAAGAAAGATAGCAGTGGCGATTTACTTACCGAAAAGGCAGAAAAAGTAGCGACCTATTTGGGGCCCGAAACGATCGGAATATTAGTGATAGCTTTGATAATAATTGTTCTGGCAGCTATTTTTATTGGAACCGTTAATTTGGATAATAACTGGACCATAGCAAGAGTCGCTAAATATGCTTTTGGCATGTGGGTATTGGTTGTAGCTATTGTACTCTGTACATCTCTGATAGTAACTATACCAGCGGGATTTGAAGGAGTAGAGTATAGTTGGTTGTCCGGCGGGGTTCAAGATAAATATTATGGCGAAGGGACAAGTTATAAAAGCCCTTTTTCAGAGATATGGAAATATCCTGTCAGAACTCAGCAGAAGACAGAGTCTATGCACGCTTTATCCAACGAAGGACTAAGTATACAAATGGATGCGACATTAACGTATAAAATTAGTCCGGGTAAAGCATATGAGATACATAGAGGGATAGGCCCTAGCTATGAAGAAGTTGTTGTCTTGCCACAGTTTCGGTCAGTCGTAAGGGAGGCCGTAGCTGAATATCAGGCAGCAGACATCTACACCGAAAAAAGAGCAGTTCTGGAACAAAAGGTGGTCGCTGATATCACACAGAGATTAAAAGGAAAGGACATAATCGTTGAAAATGTTCTTTTTAGGAATATTGAGCTCCCCCCGCAGTTAAAAACATCAATTGAGGAAAAGAAAAAAGCGGAGCAGGATGCGTTACGTATGGAATATGTTTTACTGAAAGAAACGCAGGAGGCCAAAAGGAAGATAATAGAGGCGGGAGGAATAGCCGATGCAAATAAGATAATAGCGTCAGGGCTGACAGACCAATATCTGAAATGGTATTGGATGAAAGAGTTCTCCGATAATGACAACGTTATGTTTGTCCAATTGGGGGCAGATGGAACTCCGATGTATACCAATACTGGAACTGGGAATATTGGTAATGTTTCAGGCGTAGCAACGGTATTTGACATAGCTTCTCTTCTCGACATGGAAGCCAAAAACTTTTCCCAGCCGGCACCGGCGTAATTGCTGGTCGTGGAAATAGCATACGGATAGTAAACTATCCGTTTTTTATTTCTTTATTTCTCATCTTCGTTCTGTTTTAGGGGAATTTATGATACAATGACAAAATTGGGGCAAGTGCTTGATACTTAATACTTGCTACTTAATACTAATCTATGTCATTTTTTACTAAAATTTTCGGGGAGAGCAGCGATTCTTTTGTTAAGGAAATTCAGCCCATTCTTGAGAAAATAAATTCTCTTGAGGCGGATATTGCGAAATTTTCCGATGGACAAATTAAAGAGGAGGTTTCAAAAATTAAAGAAAGAATAAAAAACGGAGAACCGCTTGATGAGGTTTTAGCTCCTGTTTTTGCCTTAGTTAGGGAAGCTGGAAAAAGAACTTTGAATCAACGCCATTATGACTCTCAAGTAGTCGGAGGAATAGCCCTGCATCAGGGGAAAATCGCTGAAATGAAAACCGGAGAAGGAAAAACTTTGGCCGCTACTTTGGCTCTCTGCCTTAACGCTTTGGAAGGGAAGGGCGCTCATTTAATAACAGTCAATGATTATTTATCCAAGAGGGATGCCATCTGGATGGGACAGATATATTATGCTTTGGGGCTATCAACATCCTGCATAGTTCATGACAGCGCTTTTATTTATGACCCGGAATACCAGGACGAAAAATTCCAAATCCCAAATTCCAAATTCCAAATAAGCTCCAACAACCAAAATCTAAAATTAGGAGAAAAAGAAGATGAACGCGATGAGGAAAGGGATATAAAGGGAGGGTTTAAGATTGTTAAGAGTTATTTGCGGCCGGTATCGCGAAAAGAGGCCTATGCGGCCGACATTACTTACGGAACGAATAACGAATTCGGCTTTGATTATTTAAGGGATAATTTGGTTTATGATTTGGGACAAAAAAGCCAAAGAGGATATAATTTTTCCATTATTGACGAGGTTGATTCAATTTTGATTGATGAAGCCAGAACGCCTCTGATTATTTCCGCTCCGGATATGGAAAGCTCAAAATGGTATCAGGATTTTGCCCGCATCATACCTAAGTTAAATTCCGAAACGGATTATAAAATAGACGAAAAGATGAAAGCGGTTACTTTGACCGAAGAAGGAATGGAAAAGGTGGAAAAGATTTTAGGTATGGGCAATATCTATGAGGAGAAAGGAATAAAATATGTCCATCACTTGGAGCAATCTTTGAGGGCGGAAGCTTTGTTCAAAAAAGACAAGGATTATGTTTCCAAAGACGGGCAGATAATTATCGTTGACGAATTTACCGGACGGCTGATGCCCGGTCGGCGCTGGTCAGGAGGACTTCATCAGGCCATTGAGGCCAAGGAAGGAGTGTTTGTTCAGCCGGAATCATTGACTTTGGCCAGCATCACTTTTCAGAATTATTTCAGAATGTATAAAAAATTATCAGGAATGACAGGAACAGCTCTCACTTCAGCTGAAGAATTTGATAAGGTTTACAAATTAGAAACGGTTTTAATACCGACCAATAAACCAACCATCAGGAAAGACCTTCCGGATAAAGTTTATAAAACCGTGGCCGGAAAATTCAAAGCCGTGGTGGCGGAAATAAAAGAGAAGCACGAAAAGGGTCAGCCGATTTTGGTCGGCACGACTTCAATTGAAAAAAACGAATATCTGGGGAAATTATTGGAAAGAGAGGGGATTGCCCATCAAATTCTGAACGCCAAGAATCATGAGAAAGAAGGAGAAATTATTGCTCAAGCCGGAAGATTCGGAGCAGTGACCATCGCCACTAATATGGCCGGCAGAGGAGTTGATATCATACTCGGAGGCAATCCGCCGAATCCTGAAGAATCTAAAAAAGTAACCGAAGCGGGCGGTTTACATGTCATCGGCACAGAAAGGCATGAGGCGAGGAGAATTGATAATCAATTAAGAGGAAGAGCCGGAAGGCAGGGAGACTCGGGTTCTTCACAATTTTTTCTTTCCTTGGAAGATGATCTGTTAAGGGTTTTTGGCGGGGATAGAATTAAATCATTAATGGAGAAATTGAATCTTCCCGAAGATGAGCCGATTGAAGTGGGAATTCTTTCCAATGCCATTGAAAGCGCTCAAGCGAAGATTGAGGGTTTTAATTTTGATTCCAGAAAGCATGTTTTGGAATACGATGATGTTTTAAACAAGCACAGGGAAATAATTTACAAAAGAAGATTGGAAATTTTAGGAAAAACAAAAGAGGAGGGGTTGAGGGATCAGATGCTGGAAATTGTCGCGAAGGCGGGATTTTCCAAAGATGATTATGAAAAAAAAGAGAAGGAACTTGGTCCGGAGGTTATGCGCCATGCCGAGAAAGCAGTGAGCTTGAGGATCTTGGATTCGTTGTGGATGGAGCATTTGGAAAATATGGAGTATTTGAGGGACGCCGTCCGATTAAGGGCTTATGGCCAGAGAGATCCGATTATTGAATACAAAAACGAAGGGCATAAAGCTTTTCAGGAGTTGCTTAAGCAGATAGAATTAACTACTGCTGAGACAATTCTTAAAATTACCCTTGCTCCTCAAAGAGAAAATCCTCAATTTTCCCAGCCGGCGCCGATTGTTTCTCAAAAACAATTAACCGGCAGAAACGACCCCTGTCCCTGCGGTTCTGGCAAAAAGTACAAAAAATGCTGCATGAATAAATAAATTTATGGAGGAGATTATTGATGTCAACTATGTCTGATTATATACGATTATATATGAAAAGTAGGAGAGCATTGACACGATAGATACAAACTGATATACTTTGTATATATTCAGAGAAAGATAGAAACAAATTATATGAAACCGTTAGAGTTAGGAAAATTTATAAGTCAACCACAAGGTTTTAAGGCTTTTACCCCCAATCCCTTTCCGCCAAAAGGAGGTTTTGATTTTGATCCTAAAATTCTGAAAAAGAATGATGAGGCGACGAGATTATTAGGAAAATTGGATGGGATCACAAAGCTTTTGCCGGATGCTGATTTTTTTCTTTTAATGTATTTAAGGAAAGATGCGGCTTCATCAAGTCAGATTGAGGGAACAATGGCAACGATGATTGATGCAATAGAGGCAGAAGCAAAAATTATAGAAAACGTTCCGGAAGATGTAGATGATATTCTGCATTATATTAAAGCGCTAAATTATGGGATAAAAAGGATGAAGGGAGATAATTTTCCATTAGCGCTTCGATTTATTAAAGAATTGCATAAAGAACTTTTAGACAAAGCAAGGTCTACGCATTTTTCAGATCCCGGAGAATTCAGAAAAAGTCAGAATTGGATAGGCGGAACAAGGCCGGATAACGCTCGTTTTGTACCGCCACCGGTTGAAGATATGAATAGGGCGATTTCAGACTTAGAAAATTTTATCAATAAAGAAGACACGGTGCCGGTCGCAATAAAAGCTGGATTAATTCATGCCCAATTTGAAACAATTCACCCATTTTTAGATGGCAACGGTAGAACCGGCAGAATGCTGATTACTTTTTATTTATGGAAAGAAGGTTTTTTGGAAAAACCGGTTTTATTTTTGTCTGCATATTTCAAAAAACATCAAAAAATATATTATGAAAAACTTTTTGCATACCATAACGGGGGCGTTGAAGATTGGATAGATTTTTTTCTTGATGGAGTGATTGAAATCGCAAACGAGGCAATTAATATCGTAGGCAAAATCACGTATTTACGCCAAAATGATATGGGAAAAGTACATACTTTAGGGAAAAGGGCTTCTGAAAGCGCTATGATTGTTATCCCAAAATTATATGCTCAGCCGATAGTTAATAACGCTATCATCCAAAAATGGACCGGTTTCACGCGCGCTGGAGCGCAAAGAGTGATTGATAGGTTTATTGACATAGGCATTCTAATCCCAAAAGATAAAAATGTGACCTATGGGCAGTCATATGTTTACAAAAAATATCTAGATATGTTCACCGTTGAATAAACAAATATGAAGATTGCTGTTATTTCTGATTCTGACGATAATATGCTGAATTTGGAGGAGCTTGCTTTATCGAACATTATCGTATATTATTGGATATAGTTAGATTATATCTGATTATTATAGTTAATTTATGAATTACAATAGATTAAGCAAACGAATCCCTCTGACACAGGACATTCTGGCGAAAATCGCCAAAATTGACCAGTTTCAGGGACTATGGCAGGGAAGCCTACGCTTAAGCCCGCAGATACTCGGTCGTCTTAAGGCATGGGTTATTATCACATCAACGGGCGCCAGCACTCGTATTGAGGGCGCCAAGATGACGGACGAGGAAATTATCAGTTTCCTACGCGGCCTCAAAGCAAAATATCCAAAAGGCAGAGATGAGCAAGAAGTTGCAGGATACGCTGATCTTATCGGTAGAATTTTTGATAACTGGAAAACGATTAAACTTTCAGAAAACTGGATACTGCAATTTCACAGCATCTTGCTTCAGTTCTCAGATAAAGACAGGTTTCACAAGGGAAAATATAAAGATTCTCCCAATACGGTAGTAATGAAAAACGAGAGAGGAGAAGAAGTTGTTCTTTTTGACCCGACGCCCCCGTATTTAGTAAAAGGAGAAATGCTTGAAGCGATTGAATGGACAAATGAGCAATTAGAAACTAAAAATTTTCATCCCCTACTTGTAATCGCCAATTTCATTTTTGAATTTCTCGCAATCCATCCATTCAAGGACGGTAACGGCCGGCTAAGTCGCGCTCTTGCTAATCTTCTCCTTCTTAAATCAGGATATAGCTATGCGCCGTATGTGTCGCTTGACGAAATCATAGAGGAAACAAAAGCAGAATACTATTTGGCGCTTCGGGCAACACAGAAAAATCACAAAACCGAGCGCGAAGATATCGCGCCATGGGTAGAATACTTACTTGGCGCGTTGCTTGAACAGACCGAGAGAGCCAGTAAGATTATGAAGTCGGATCAGCCGGAGAAATTGCTCTCGGAAAAACAGATGCAGATTTACCGCTTGTTTGGCGGAAAAAAAGATGCTTTTAGTTTCAGTCTAAGAGAACAAAATTGTTATATATCATATTTTCCGGAGTGGATAGAGCCGGAAACAATAGGAAAATTAAATTTAAAACGAAATGTTATATTTTACCCCGAAGGATGTGATATTGTTCGAGTAACTTCAGATGATTTTGGTGAAGAACTGACAGTAACAAACATTGGAAACTTCAGGATGATGAATGGTAATACTGAGATAGCAGTAACTGGTTCTGTAGTTTATGAAGATGGAAATGCTAAAGATGTTGTAATAAATCAAGAGGATATCGAAAATAGAAGAGCTGTGATGGAACCAGATGTTAAGACTGAGGACAGAATTGCTATCAGGAATATTCTTCCTAATTATCACAGTGGTTATGTTACTATATTGAATGTAAAAGAAGGAATAAATAAGAAAATGGAAAATATATACGAAGTTGAAGTAGAGTACAGAACAGTTTCTTTCTCAGAATGTCTAAAAAAGTAAATAAAGATGAATGTTTTACAAAAGCAACAATTATATTAGACAAGAACAATCAATTTGTGCTAGGTTCAATATAAAGAAATTCATAAAGGTCTATATTTTTTGGAAATCCTGTTGCGCTATTTGAGAAAAACTGTTCACCGATTCTGTTCTGCCATTTAGCATAAGTTCTGTCCATTCTTTGTTTTAATTCCAAACCATTGTCCATATTTAAAATACCGTCAACTAATGCGATTGTTGTATAACCTTCTGGAGCAACCCCCTCTAAACCATCTTTTCTATTATATGTAAATGCTAATCCATAAATATTGTATGAAACAAAAAGATTGCTTAACGTATTTTCAGTTTCACATCCTATAATTGCAACTCCTTTATTTTTCTCTGGAATTCCAACTATTTTTGATTTTAAACTATCAGGAATTACAAAACCCATTGCAGGATTATGTCCGCAATAAGCCCAAATTAATGCTTCTCTCAAATCAAGTTCAACCCCATTGTCTAATGATAATTGAAAAGGATGTCTTCCATTAGAATCATTTCTCGAAGTGTCATTTGCCATTGCAAAAGGATCTTCCTTTAAATAAGCCAATATATCTGTAACTGCAGTGTTCATACCACTCCAACGATAAGTCATAGGAACAAAATAAACATCCACGCTGTCTTCCACGCCTTTATTTCTCCATCTTTCGTTTGGTAAAAATCTTTTATGATAAACTAATATTTCTACGGGGGATTTCTCATATTTTTGTTCAAAAACTTTTTCCCAGTTTTGTCTTTTATTCCACATTTCCTTATGCCCAAAACTAAACCCTCCCCAGTAAAGGTTTTTTTCCGGAGGATTGGCATATGCGACATACTCTCCATTAATCCATCTTCCATGTGTGCTGTCTAAAGCAACTGCTGTTGCTATAACTAAAGGTTTGCCTTCTTTGAAGTCATTTACTATTTCATCATAAAGTGGTTCTATTAGTTTTGGTTGTAAGTTTATAGAATTTAATGTATCATAAAGTTCAGGTACTCTTAAAGAATCTTCAAGAGGCGTTGTTACATATTCTCTAACTCCTTCACTGTAAAATGATTGATTAAAGAATTCTGTATTTATGTTCTTATTAACATCACAACTAGGTAAAATTATAGGGATTAAACTTAAAATTAAACTTAATATTTTCATCTAAATTAATAGATTAAGATATATTTAAAGCTTTCTTTTGTTATCACTCAAAAATAACATAATCTTATCTTCTGTGACAATCAATAGTTATTCTTAATACGTCACCATCTCCATCATCAAGATCTTCAAGTCCTCTTCCAGCACAACCACTTCCTCTTGGTCGTTCATATTGTGTTTCTGGTTCAGGAATAGAATATACATTTTTCATTCTTTCTCTTTCTGCTCTTGCTATACTATCTTCTCTTTCTACTTGAGCAATACTATCTCTTTGTCTTTCATAATATCCTGGAGGTGCTTGTCCGTAACTGAATTCTACAGGACAGGAAATTACAGATAACAAAATTCCTAATTTTAAATATTTTCCAAAATATTTTAATATATTTCCCATATTTATTTCAATAAGATAATGTTTTTAAACTTTATTGTGATTTTGTCTTATTTGCCTTTTGCAATTTCTCTTAACTTTCTAAGAACTTCATCATCCTCGGAAGTTGTTGCTCTTGCAGGTTTAGGTTTCTCAACAATTTTTGTTGCAGTTGTTCTTGTCTGTTGTCTTACAGGTCTTCTCATCGGTCTTTGCATAGGCATAGGACCTCTGAAAACAGGTCCTTGGTATGTTGTTGTCCTCGGCATATTGAATGCTGGATGTATGGGCTTGTTTTCTTTTGGTTTCTTACCTTTCATCTTTATTATTCCTTTTTTGTAGAGTAAAACAACAACAACTATAACCAGAACTGATATTAATAATAGTATAATCCAGAAAAAATTAAATGAAGGTTTTTCTTTTTTGCATTGTCCGAAACAACATTCAAAAGCATCGGAAGATTCCTCATAATCACCAACACAATGCTGTCCTTCAGAACAGATTTTTCCTCCTAAACTATTGCAACTTGACAAGCATTTTCCTTCAACACAGCAAAATTCTGCATCTGAAGTTTGAGTTATGCTTCCAGATGAAGAACATTCATCAGCTGAGTCGCATATCTGACCGTTTAAATCTCTGCAAGTTTGTTTTGAAACACAACTCCCGCCTTGAATACAGCAAGAGCCGTCTGATGTTATAATTAATTCTCCGTTTTCACATTCTTCATTAAATAAACATAATACGCCGCCTAAATCATAACATATTTCTTCTTCTTTGTCCTGACAATAAAAATAATCACAGCAATATTTTTCATCTATTGCAATAAACCAATTATCTCCTAAACAAACTTTGTTGTCAGTAGGAGAACATTTTACACCGCCCTGGCTTTGACATAATTCTGAAGATGATTTACATTCTCCGATACAACACGAAGCTGAATCAGAACTTATAACAGTTTGTTTTGTTTTACCTGTTGAATCCAAACATTTTTCATCACTTATACAAACTTCTCCCTTTAAATCAGAACATTTAATTCGTGTTGAATCTAAACAGCAAACACCAGAGGAACATTTGTAATCACTTCCTTCCATCTTCAATTCTGTTGTCAAACATGATGTCTTGCATTTTCCTTTTCTGTTTTCACAATTTGACAATCCAAGACCCCCATCGCAACATATCTCGTTTATGCCTTTGCACTGCAATCCTTCGATAAAGACACCATTATATTCCTGGCAAAAACCTTGTTTTACGCAATTATAACCTTCTTTTTTACATGGGTATTCATCCTCTTTTAAATCTCTGCAACAAACTTTATTGTAAATTTCACAGCCAGTTTCATCTGTTTTTGTTTTGTTTCCAGTGCATTGATCTTCAGCTACACAACTATAATCTTTATTTTTGCATTCACTTGAAAAAGAACCTCTCGGCCAGAAATTCCATAATATCCATGATGTATCTTTTAAATTATTGAATTTTCCGTCTGAGGATTGTTGTGATAATAAATAATTTTTTGAGTTGTCTATATTCCCAATTCCAACCAAAGCTGAAGTTCCAGCGTCAAAGAATTTTCCTTTTGAAGAAGATGGAACATTCCAACTTCCATCTGCTTGCTGGTATTTTTCAGCTTCAGTGATATAAAATTCATCCCCGGTCAATTCATATAAAAATGCATCATTGAATAATTTTTTATTGCTATCCTTCTCCAAAACCAAATAAGGAATGAAAGTTTCTGCAGAATAATCCTCGCTAAATGCCGAGAATCTTTCCAAATCAAGAGCGAACCACAATGTTGCCTCGTAATCACAGCTGTTTTTTCCTATGCATAATTTTCCGAATGAAAATTTCTTTTCCAGTGGTTCTCCAAGTGTCGCGCTTTCACTTATTCCTGTAAGATACAAAACTTCATCATCTTTTGTATAAAACACAGACAATTCATATTCTCCTTCGTAAGTTGAATAACATCTGAAAACAAATCTGTTGTTTATGCAGTTCTGTTTGCTGGTTTTAATCCAGTATGGTTCTGAGTGAATTTCAAAGCAAGGTTCCCCACCTTCAGCAGTTAAACTGGTTATTTTATTATATTCATCAATATTAACAATTTCTTTTACAACATTGTTTGATGAATCAAAATAACTTATTTCACATTCTGCAGTTATTCCCAAATCTGTATCGAGCTGGACAAACCACATTATTCCTTCCTGAGAAAGTTCCATAACATTTTCAAGAATTTTTTGTTCAATTGCTGATGTGTCCTGTTGCAAATTGTCAAGAACAAATTTTGCTTTTGCTAA
>PEWS01000018.1 GCA_002779355.1 Candidatus Nealsonbacteria bacterium CG07_land_8_20_14_0_80_39_13
AGAAGGAAAACCATTACATCTTTCAACAATTCAGGGGATTTTGAAAAATCCTTTCTACTACGGAATGTTTTTGTATCGCGGCGAACTTCATCAAGGAAGCCATAAGCCAATGATTTCAAAGAAACTTTTTGACAAAATACAGGAGGCGTTGATTTCAAACGGCAAGCCTCGCAAAAAGCGAGGGCCGAAAAACTTTCAATTCTTAAATTTTGCGGTTTGCGGCGAGTGCGGCTATTCCATAACGGCGGAACGACACATCAAAAAAAGCGGTTTAAGGTTTGTCTATTATCGTTGCACCCATAAAAGCAAAACGCAAAATTGTTCTCAAACACGCTTTTTGCGAGAAGAAAATCTCGCCGAACAAATAAAAGAAACTTGTCAAAAAGTTTCTTTGCCTGACGATTGGCGGGATAAATTTTTAGCAAAATTAGAAGCCGAGAGTGCGGAAGCCCGGCACTCGTCCGACCTTTTCGCTCAAAATCTCAAAACGGAATTAGAGAAAGTGAAAACAAAAATAAATCGCCTGATGGACGCTTACCTTGAAGGCGATTTGGAACTGCCGGAGTTTCAAATGAAGAAAAACGATTTAATGAATGAAAAGAAAACTTTGGAGGAAAAATTATCGGATTTTGAGCGAAAAGGAAATCATTGGCTCGAACTCGTCCGGAACTGGATAATTGAAGCCAACCAAGCCAAAAATTTCGTTTTGGAAGGTAATTTTTCAGAAATGCAAAATTTCCTCAAAAAAATCGGCTCGAACCGCCGAATTTTTGACCAGCGGCTTTTTGTGGATTTCAAAAAGCCCTTTGATTTGCTCGCGAAACTGCCCGCCGAAGCGAGGGGCGAAGCCCCGAGCGAGGCGACTAATTCAATATGGTGGACCTAGGGAGAATCGAACTCCCGCTTCATCCATGCCATGGATGTGTCATACCATTAGACCATAGGCCCGAATACGCTGTGTCCTCGAGGGGACTTGAACCTCTATTACAGGTTTAGGAAACCTGGGCTCTATCCAGTTGAGCTACGAGGACGATAAAGCCATACTATCAGTTCTTCCGCTTGCTGACAAGAATTTTCGTGATACAATAGACTAAGCGTAAAGTATAAAACGAAAAATGCAAAACAACAACTCAAAATTCAAAATAAGCATTAAAAATTGTTTATATTTTTGTTAATACTTAAAGACAAAAATAAATTTTAAATTTTAAACTGTTGTTTTAAGCTTTGCGCTTTACACTTTACATTAAATTTTATGAAGAAGTTATCATTTGTAAAAATGGCGGAAAAGGCCTGTCCGGCGGTAATAACTATTGTTATTTCTAGAGATCTTCCCAAGGTAGAAAGTTTTTATTTTTTTCCTTTGGGAGATAAAAATCTGGCTGTCCCTCAAATAGGAAACAGCGGAGAAAAAGAAACCCTGAAAATCGGCGGGGGATCGGGATTTATTATTTCTCCCGACGGATACATAGCCACCTGCCAGCACGTCGTGGAAGACGCCGGAGCCGACTATACGATAATTCTGGAACCAAAAAAAAGATACCCGGCGAAAATAATATCCCGCGATTCGGTCAATGATGTCGCCATACTGAAAATAGAAGGTAAGAATTTTCCTTTTTTAAAAATGGGAAGCGCTGAAAAACTTAAACTCGGACAAGGCGTAATGGCTGTCGGAAACGCCCTCGGAGAATTTCACGATACCGTAAGTACAGGCGTTGTTTCAGGATTAAGTCGCTATCTGACCGCCTCCAACGGAGTCGGACAGCAGACGGAAAACTTGAGAGGATTAATTCAAACTGACGCCGCCATCAATCCCGGTAATTCCGGCGGACCGCTTATGAACGACGAAGGAGAGGTAATAGGTGTCAATACCGCTTCAGTTATGGGCGCTCAAAATCTGGGATTTGCCGTTCCTATTGACTGCGTCAAAAGAGATTTGGCGGAAATTAAAAAATACGGAAAAATTAAAAGACCATTTTTGGGAATCAAGTACATCACATTGGACAAAGAAATATCTGAAAAAAACAAGTTGCCTGTTGATTACGGAGCTTTGATTGTCAGAGAATCGTTCGGAGAAAGGGCGATTGTAAAAGGGTCATCAGCAGAGAAAATAGGACTGAAAGAATACGATATAATTTTAACCTGCCAAGGAGAAAAAATTGATGAGAAAAATCCCTTAACCAATGTTGTCCAAAAATTTGACATCGGAGAAAGCGTCAAACTGGAAATATTAAGGGAAGGAAAAATAATCTTCACTGAAATAAAGCTTGAAGAGAGAAAATGAAAACGGCGCGTTAGGCGTTTCTTTGCGTAAAATCAATGATTTTAACAAGGAAAAACCCCAGAAGGAAAGCTGATATATAGATTATGATATGTGTAAATTCCATGGGTGGACGACGGGATTCGAACCCGCGCTAAGAGTTCCACAAACTCTGGTGCTAACCATTACACTACGCCCACCATTACGCTGTACTACTGTGGAACGTAATAATTTCCTTCGGAAATTAAACGTTCCAACAGCGTTGAACGTAAAATTTTGCTGAGCAAAATTAACGTTCTTACGCTGTGCCCTCGGGAGGAATCGGACCTCCATTGCAGGTTTAGAAAACCTATGTTCTGTCCATTGAACTACAAGGGCGAGGCAGAAATAAAAATAACATCAAAACTCTAAAAAAGCAACCTTGATGCTTGTTTTTTTATTTAGGGAGAATTTCAACAAGAGAAGCCGGCTTGATGAAGGGATTATGATATTTTTCAGAATCAGCCTGCTTGGATTTATCTTCCTTATCCCGCCAAACACTTACAACTTTCTGGTAATTGGTTTCATCTATGACTAACGGCTTTTCCGAACCGGCAACATCTTCCTCATCGGCCAGAAAACCATAGTAGTAGAAAATAAGGCCGCAGGAAGAAATAGTCAGAAAAAGAAGAAACAGAAAAGCCAAAAAAGCTTTTTTAGCCAATGCTTCGGGAATTTTTTTAAAAATGTTTTTTATTTTCTTTATCGTCATTTTTATTTTGAATAAACTTTTATTGAAATTCCTGATGTCACAGACCCCTGGGGAAGCCCGATGTATTTTTCTGATTTTAAATCATCTTCGCTCAATCTGTTGATAAAGAGGCTTTGAACATCAACCAAATACGGGCTGTCCTCTATTTTTTCAAAAAATTTAAGGAAATCAGGCAAGGAACCGGATGAATTAACCTGAAAAAGAAGGTGCTGCCACTTTTCATCTTTCGCTTTTAATGGAGAAGACAGGGAGACTTCCATTGAAATATTACAGTCCTTGGCTGTTTTTTCTAAAAAACGGATAAAGTCCACGGGAACCTCACGGTCAATAAAAATATCCTGCGTTTTTTTAACATTATCGACGATTCCGCTTAAATAATCTTCAGCCACGCCGACGCTTTGACTTTTAATCTGAAAATTCTTTATTTCGTTTTTCTGGGAAATTATCTGCCCAAAATTATTTTTTATTTCAGATAAAAGAGGCAGAACGCCAAAATAAATAGCGCTGAAGATTGAAACCGCCAGAAATAATAAAAATATTTTAATTTTATTGTCTGATGTCATCAAACGTTTTTTTTACGTTAATAGTGGCTATAAAATTAACATCTTCGGCCTTAACCCAGCCTGAAGCAGGGAAGTAGATATCCCTTTTTTCAAAAATTTTCTCATTTTCTAAATTACTTTTAAGCGAAAGAAGATCTTCCCTTGTCGGGCAAAAACCGGAAATAGATACTTCGGCCCAAAACTCTTCCTTCCTCTCTTCGCTTTGTCCGACCTCGGCTGTTGACGCAGAGTCCGCGGATTTTTTCCTCTCCAACCGGACAAAACTGAAATTACTAAGATAAGAAGTAATGGGCATATTATCAAAAACTCTCTCAATCAAGAAGCTGATGTTATGTTGACTCTCATAAAAAGACGCCAAATCGGAAAATGATGAATTCAAGACGCTGATTTTCTTTTCCGTCTCGCCCCAATGCGAACTTTCTTTCTTTTGCTGTTCGGAGTAAACTTTATAACCCTCGGCTTTAGCTTGTATCAGATTATTGACGAAAAATAAAGAAAGAAAAAGGCAAATCAAAGCCGAGAGGCAGATTACCCCTAAAATAGAAATGATTTTCCACTTTTTCCGCTCCAGTGTTTTCTGTTTTTCCGCTTCCGGCAAAAAATTGATCATATTTATTCTTCGCTAATTCCGCGCATAGCTAAGCCGATGGCGGTTGTATATCCTAATAATTCTTCCGCCGAAATTTTTATTTTTTTTACTTTTCCCTTAGCGACCATATTGGCCAAAGGATTACCAACCCCCACGGGCAGATTTAATTCCATAGAAAGATATTCCGAAAGCCCTTTCAGATTAGCTCCTCCGCCGGAAAGGAGAATATCCAACTGCCTTTCATCGCCCGATGATTTCTCCTTGCCGACAAAATGAGCCTGATAATATTCAATGTGCTTCCTTATCTGCTGGGTTAAGTCAACTAAGGCCGGGACCAATGAGTCAAAGACTTTTCTTTTTTCCGATCCGCCTTGTCCAATATTCCTACCTTGAGAAGAAAACTTTCTTTTTTCCATTCCTTCCAGTAATCCATATTTCACCTTCATTTCTTCAGCTTTAACCAAATTCACCCCTAAATTATCAGAAATTATTTTAGTGAATCCGGATGAAGATACGGGTATGGCGGAACTGAATCTCAAAGAACCCCCTGAAAAAACAACGAAATTAGTTTTTACCAGGCCAAAATCAATTAATATGTGGGTGTAAAGAGCTTTTTCCTTCTCTATTAAAGCCCGGCTAATAGCTGAAGATTCTGTCTCCAAAGCTTTAACATTTAAACCTGCTTCTTTTAGGCAGAAAACATAAGGATCAACTATTTTTTTTGAAAAAGCGGCAATCAAAACATTAAAATGAACAGGGTTCTTTTCCGGCGAAGGAATGATTTGAGAATCAAGATATATTTCTTCTATCGGAAGGGGTACGTAATTTTCAGCTTCATAGACTACGGCTGATTTCAAATCATCTCGAGACATCAGGGGCAGGCTGATAACCTGCAAGAAAGCTTTCTTTTCCGGCAGAGAAGCAATAACATAATTTGTTTTTATTTTTTTCCCGCCGGTCTTAAAAACCATCTCTTTTATTATTTCCGACAGCCTCTCTGCGTTTTTTATTTCACCATCAACCACTATCCCCGGCTTTATTTTTTGTTCAGCAAAATATTCTATGTTAAAAAAATCTCTTCTCTTTTTGAGTTTTATGATTTTTATTGACATATCGGAAATATCAATTCCGAAAGCCTCCGGATTCAATGATAAAAAATCAAACATCATAAATTCATTTTAACATTTACTCTATTTCTTTCCAATCGGACGCTTGCCAAGACCCTCCCGGTCCGCTGGTAAATTGAGCATTCTGCAAACCGCTGTCATATTCTACTACCGCGCCATTTTTAATTTGAATTTTATAACCTGTAATTTCTTTGGCTTTCATATTATTTTTCAAATAAATCAAACCTGAAGTGGTATAAAAAATAGCTCCAGCCGCGTTATTGCCGACGTATATTGCCGGACTGCCTGAATCCAAAGAACTATTCGTGGAAAGAAGCATGATGTAGCTACCGGTTTCTCCGGAACCTTTTTGTTCCGAACCATTAGACGCAGTTATTTTCCCATCAGAAAGAATAACGCCACTCAAAGAACCATAAGAGTTATTGTCCAGTTTTGTTTCAGAACCATTATTAAAAACAATATCGCCTGTTACGTAAATTGTGCCCTTTACGCTAAGCTTGGCATTATTATTTAAAGTTAAATTTTTCGGCGCCCCGGTTGTTCCAATTTGAACAGGGCCAAGAAAGTTTACCTCTCCGCTTATGGAAACATTACTGGTAACAATCCCGCCGGATGCAGCCTCGCTCTTCCATTCATTAATCTGATCTGCGGATATCGGCAAATCTTCAGAAAGAATCTGGTTCGACTGGCTATAAATTCCTCCTGTGGCCGAGCATCCCGTAGTGCTGCCTCCTGAAACATACGTAAGCGTTCCTGTGATTGTAGAATCTTTACAAGTATGAGCAGAAGCGTTTTTCTCCACGGTTAAATCTTCTATCTTATTCCCATTGCCGGCAACAATAATAGTATCGTCAATGATTCCCTTACCGATAACGCTACCATTGGAAAAAACATTGCCTTTTATTTCAGAACCGTTCCCCATTGTCATTCCTCCTGCTCCGACTTGAGCTCCATAGCAAAAAGACACTTTTTGGCTCTCTATATGGAAAACAGCGCTTGTTTTTCTTGTTCGGGAGGAAAAATCTCCCTTGGAGACAACTGTTCTTGAACCGCCGATAATACTTGAAAGAACAACATTCGTCGTCCCGCTTCCAACACTAAGATTATAATTCATTCCCGCTAAAGCCGGGTTTATTTTCAGCCGCTGGAGAATATCCTCTATCCCTGATTCAGCGGCATAAAAGGCTTGGATTGACTTAACTGCATTTTTAGATATTTTTTGCTGATTAAAAGCTACAAGAGAAATACTTCCGGCAAGAACAAAAACGACCGTCAAAATTAAAATTGTCAGATAAAGGGCGATGAATCCATTTTTTTGCGATTTTGTAATAAAATTTTTAAACATTTTAAAATAAAAATATCAGTTCCTTAGCGAGGCGCTGGAAGTTAAAATTTCCGAATCCTTGTATTCAGGATGATTAGCGGGAGCATCGTATTCAAGTCCTATTATTACTTGGATAGAAGAAATGTCAGAGCTGATGAATAAAGGGATGAATTCCAATTTAGTCACTTTAACTTTATTGGAAGTGATAGCGATAGGGGATTGCGATTCTTCTTTCAGACAAATCTGGCTTCCACAAAGATAAAAATCAATATAAGACGCCTCTTCTCCCGCGGGAAGAAAATGAGCCGTCTCCAAAGAGAGCTGCCCCGAGTCGGAAGAAAAAACAGAGGTTAGAGAATAAACGCCCTTGGCCTCTTTTATTTCATAGGTTATTGTTTCCATTGAACGCCTAATGTTGTCGCTTACTTCTCTTACGGCATTGCTTTTGGCATTAATATGAACCGCCCAAAGAAAAAACGGCAAAATAGCGGAAATAATAAGCGCTAAAACCGCCATATAAGCCAGCGCCTCTATTAAAGTGAATCCATTTTTTACTTTCATTTGTTCCAATTAGTTAAATAAGCCGCTATTTCCACTTGATGAGCAACGCCTCTTTCCTGCCAGTTGACCGTGGCTGTAATTTTTTTTGTTTGAGGATCATTAACCCCTCCGCCCTCAACAATATTCCCGTTGCCATCTCTTTGAACATTGCTAAAAACAACTTTTCTGGTAAATCCATCTGCTGTTTCCGTCCCTGTTGCTAAATTCCACGACAAAGGATTGCCTGTTTTTTGAGGATAATAATCAATCCCCATTGTTAAACTTCCTATTCCGTCCGTGGCCCAAGTCGTCCTGTCCCGAAAACTTCTTATCGCCTCAATCTCTTCTTGCGCCCAAAAGTCAGCTTTAATTGTCTGTTTTGTCAGAATGGACGCTTTTAACGAAAGAGAAGATAAAGAAAATAAGCTAACAAAAGCAATTGCGATTATGGCAACTACAATCAATATCTCTATTATTGAGATACCTGTTTTGCTCCAAAATTTATTGCGCTTGAGTATCAGAAACATAAATTGAAACGCCATTTGTGATTTGGCCATCGACGCCGTATTGAATTAAATTGCCACTGCCGTCTCCGCTTACGGAAACGCTCAACGCTTTATCATTATATCTTTTGTCCCGATGAATACAAAACTGAGTTCCGAAATTATTTAATCTATGAGTATGAATTTTTATTTTTTGAATACTGCCATTGACATTAACCTCTCCCTCCCAATAGATTTGACCGCTTTTCATATTGCTTACGATAGGTATGGTTTCAGTTACACTGGAACCATTATAATAAAAAGTCAGAGCGATGTTTTCAGTAGAGGTGGTTACTGTCCTGCTATAGTCAAAATGAACATGACGAGAATCTTTGGTCCTGTCTGTATCGGAAAAAGATGAGCTATCAACTCCAACACGACCGGAATTTTCAATATAAACGGTTTTTATTGAACCGCTTGTTGAACCGAAAATGATACTGCCTGAATGGTTGACATAGCCGGTCACCTTTGAAAAAATTGTCTCGTCCCCGCCGCCGAGATTAATCGAATTGAAAGAAACGCTATTTGATAATTTATAAATTTCATCAAAAGAAGCGTCCCTTGAAGAATAACTGCTCCCCTTAAATAAAACACACTGGTCGGGGACGGCGGATGAATCGAAAAAAACTCCCCATTGACTGGACCCTTCTGACGCCAAGGTTTTGTTCTGGGCCAACCTTAAGGCAGCGATTATTTTTTCAGCTGAACTGTTCATATCCGCCTGTTTCTGAAAACTTTGGAAAGCCGGAATGCTCAATCCCAATAAAAGTGAAAAAATGCCCACTATAAATATTATTTCCACAATAGTAAATCCTTTCTGCATTTTACATAGAGCCCAGCATTGAATACATGGGCTGAATCATTGAAATAGCGAAAAAACCGACGGCTATTCCGATTACCACCATCAAAACAGGTTCAATAATGGCGGCCATATTCTTGGTGATATTATCCACTTCTTCTTCAAAAAATTCCGCCAATTTGCTCAAAATCTTTGAAGTTTCTCCTGTTTCTTCTCCGACTTTAATCATCTGGGTGATAACTAAGGGATAAACGCCTTCAGAAGAGGCCAAGGAGTCGGAAATCTTTTCTCCCTTTTTGACTTTTTCCATCGCCCTTTCCATGGCTAATTTGAAATTAACATTATCTAAAACGCTAGAAGTAATTCCCATAGCCTTCAAAATCGGTATACCGGAGTCAATCAGGGAGCTCAATGTTCTTACCGTATAGGCTGAATTAGTTTTAATGACGATTGAAGAGATGACAGGAACTTTCAAAAAAACAGAGTCAAAAAACTTTTTCCCTTGAGTTGTTTTAGAAATAAATCTTAAAGAAAAAATAACGACAAAAACAATGATCAGGGAAACTAACCATTGTTTAACAATAAAAGAGCTCACCCAAATTATCGCTTTAGTAGTAACAGGAAGGTCAACGCCCAAATCCTTAAATGTGCTGGCTAAGGTCGGCACAACCATAATAAGCATCAGAATCCCGATGCCAAGCATGGCGCAGACGATAACTGCCGGATAAACCAAAGCCCCCTGCACCTTGGCCTTTAATTTATAATCTTTTTCCATCTGTATGGTCAAAGTTTTTAGTGATTCCTCCAAGGAGCCGGACTCTTCTCCCGCCCTGATCATACTTTGAAATAATTCAGGAAAAATATCAGGCCATTTTTTTAAAGAATCGGAAAAATTATTTCCTTTAGATATCTGCCCTTCTATATCCGCTAAAGCTTTTTTAAATTCAGGGCTCTTTACCTGCTCAATTAATATAGACATCGCTCTGGGCAAGGAAAGTCCGGAAGAAATCATAAACTGAAGATTTCTGGTAAAAAAAAGCTTCTCGGTCAAAGAAACCTTGTTTAGGAAAGGAATGTTTAACGCAAATTTCTCCTTAGGAGCGCCCTTTTCTTCGGCTTTTATCAAAAAAAATCCTTTATCCTTCAATATTCTGGATAATTGGCCCTTGTCTTTCGCCTCTTCTGTGCCCGAGACATCTCCGCCTGATGAATTTTTAGCGCTGTAAATATACTGCATAATTTTATTCAGAGATGACGCGAAGGATTTCTTCAATACTGGTAATTCCTTGAGCTGCTTTGACGAGGCCGTCTTCCACCATAGTTCTCATTCCTTCTTTTTGAGCCTGCTCTTGAATCTGGTCTGCTGTAGCGCGCTTCATAATCAAATCCCTGACAGCCCCTGTTGTCTCAATGGTTTCATAAATACCTATTCTTCCCTTATACCCTTCAGGGCATTTTTTGCTTGCTACCGGCTTGAAGAATTCTATCTTTTTAATGGACTGGCCGGCCTTAATTATCTTTTCTTCTTTCAGAATCCTCAAAACCCTTTCCAGATCGCATTGCTTTTTTAAATCTTCTATTTCAATATCGCTTAAAGTATACTTCTGTTTTTCATCAGAAAGCCTGCGGACCAACCTTTGAGCTATGACTATGCTCAAAGTGGAAGAAATCAAAAACGGCTCAACCCCCATATCTATCAAGCGGGGGATTGTTCCGGCCGCTGAAGTGGTGTGTATCGTAGAAAGGACCATGTGTCCGGTAAGGGAAGCATTAACAGCTAAACTGGCTGTTTCTCCGTCCCTGATTTCTCCAACCATAATAATGTCAGGATCCTGACGAACCAGAGACCTTAATCCGGAGGCGAAAGTAAATCCTATTTTTTGGTTAGTTTGGGATTGATTGACTCTCGCCATCTGATATTCAATCGGGTCTTCCAGAGTTGAAATATTCACATCCGGAGTATTCAGTATCTCCATCATGGAATACAGAGTGGTCGTTTTTCCACTTCCCGTAGGACCGGCGATCAGAATCATGCCGACCGGCTTCTTCAAATTAAATTCTATATTTTCCAAAGATTTTCCCGTTATTCCTATTTCCTTCAAAGAAAGTGGCTTGCCTCCTTCAGGAAGAAGACGGATGACGACTTTTTCCCCATAGAAGACCGGCAATATGGATACCCTGAAAGAATATTTATAATCGCTGGTTTCTATTTTAAATCTTCCGTCTTGAGGAAGCCGGCGCTCGTCCAGTCTTAATTTTGAAAGAATTTTTATTCTGGCGACAATGCCGGAACTGATTTGATTAGGAAGTATCATAGCGTCCCGCAAAACTCCGTCAATTCTATAACGGACAAGAACTTCTTTCTCCATCGGCTCTATATGGATATCAGATGCTCTCTCTAAAATAGCGTGCTTGATCAAAGTATCAACTATTTTAATGACAGGAAGCTCTTCGGCTGTTTTCATTAAATCAGACACCCCTTTTTCAGGCCCGTCTCCCTTGGCTATCTTGATAAGGATGCCATCGTCTTCTTTCTTGATGATGTCCCCGAATTCGGCCTCTAATGTCTTTCCATATTGCTTCAAAGCAGCTTTGATCCCCTCTACGTTAGTCAACCTGGGAAATATTTTTAAATCAGAAGTTTTTTTAATAAATTCAATGGTCATCAAATCCTCCGGGTCCAGCATAGCCACCTCCAGAGAATTATTAAATTCGTTTTTCCTGAAAGCGACTATATTATGAGAACGGGCAATTGGTTCCGGTATTATGGTCAAAATTTCCTTAGGAATTTTCTCTTTCTCCAAGCTCACAAAAGGAATGCCCCAAATATAGGCCTTCATTTTAATCAAATTTTCTTCCGGCACTATTTTTTCGGAAATTAAAACATCGTCAAACTTACGGCCGGTTTCTTCGGCTTTTTTTTGAGCCACGTTTAATTGCTCATTGGTGGCCAAATTAGCATCCAATAAAAAAGCTTTAAGCTGTTGAGGATTTATTTCCATATTTTTTCTACCTTTTCCATTATCTCTTTAATTGAATAATTCGCCTTAACCAAATAAGTGGTCGTCCCCAACGAAATCGCCTCCTCTATATCAGCTGCATTTTCTGAATTAGTCAGAATGATAACTGGAGTATCTTTGATGATTTCGTTTTCTCTTATCTTTTTCAAAACACCCAGCCCCTTTATCTTCGGCAGAATTAAGTCAAGCAGAATCAAATCCGGTTTTCCGGAAATTGCCAAAGCCAATCCCGACTCTCCGTCAAGGGACTGAATTACCTCGTATCCTTTTTCCGCAAGGACTTCTCCTAACATTTTTTGAAGAGCCACTTCGTCTTCAATGATCAATATTTTCTTCATATAATATGTTTATTTTATTGGTAATGTAACCCAGAAGGTTGACCCGAAGCCCTCTTGGCTTTTAAATCCTATTTTCCCTCCCGATTTCTCTATTATGGCCTTGGAAACATAAAGTTCTAACCCCGATCTTTCGCTTTTATTTTTTAATTTATCTCCGGAACGGAATAATTTTTCAAAAATATATTTTTTTTCATAGTCTGGTATTCCCATTCCGTTATCTTTGACTTCAAGATAAACTTGCCTGTTTTTCTTCTCCAATTTTATTATAATATAGCTTTGTTCTTTTTTGAAATCTCCATCCGATTTCCTATAACAAACCGCGTTGTTTATAATATTTTTGATCGCTAATTCAATTTTTAATGGGTCAATAAAAATTTTCGGCAGGCCTTTCTGCGCCCTAAATTCCATTTTAATATTCAAGGAATCCACCGGTGTTTTAAAGCTCTCGACAATATCGGCGACAAACTTTTCCGTTGCAACCTTTTCCTTTTTGAAAAAAAACTTCCCTGAATCCAACATGGAAACCGTCAGGAGGTCTGATATTAGGTCATTCATTATTTCGCAATTATCTCCAAGTATATGAAAATATTCTTTCAGCTCTTCATCGCTTTTTTTGTTCTCCGTCAAAAGCTCCAACGCCCATTTCAAGCTGGTTATCGGAGTTCTCAATTTATGGGAGATAATGCTGATAAATTCTTCTTTTATTGAATTAGCTTCCGCTAATTTCTCAAAACCCTGAATAATTACAAAAGAGATGAAAAGGAGAGTGATGGTAATTAAAATGATTATCAGGGAAATCGCATAAGGCGATCCAATATAATTCTTCCCTATAAAATAGAAGAAGATAATAACAACATCTATGAATAAGCCCATCAGGCAAAAAAGGAATTGGGGGCAACGAAGAAGGGGAAGGTTATACTTCCTGCACTGGCTGAAAATATTGAACTGGCCCCAAAAACCGCCTCCCCCGGGAATACAAAACCTGGTCGCTCCGTCTTGAAGAATTTTCGCAGACAGCTCTTTTCCATTTTTCTTAACAGATCCGCTGATCATTGTTTAATTTTACCATATTTAATTGACCGAAGGCAAAGTTTTTACTATCATTCAAGTAATCGGGGTGTCGTATAGTGGTAGTATGCACGCTTTGGGAGCGTACGGCCTGGGTTCGATTCCCAGCACCCCG
>PEWS01000019.1 GCA_002779355.1 Candidatus Nealsonbacteria bacterium CG07_land_8_20_14_0_80_39_13
AGTTTGTCCCGCGCACGCCTATCCTGTCAAAAAAATCATATGGTTTGGGAAAATTATCAACAATAAACAATGGCTTATTGTATTTTATTCCCTCTTTTTGTAAAATTTTTTTAAATTTTTCAAAACTCTCTTTTAGTTCAGTTTCAGTATCCTTAAAATTAATCTTTTCAATATTTTCTTTAATTTTTTCAATGTCTTCTGACAATAAAATTCTTAAAGCTTCCATCTGCCCTATTTCCGATTCTACCTTAAGCTCGGCTATTGTTCTATCAATTTCTTTTATTACAAGATTTTTATCAAAACCTATCTTTGAAAATCTTTTTTTGAAAAAATCAGCAAAATCGTCTGCATCACTCCAGTTCCCTCTTGTTATAAAAACCCCTGCTTTGAAAATATTAAATCCATTCATATTTATATGATAACAAATCTGTTTAGGTTATTAAAAACGCACCGATAAATATTGAAATGATTGCTATAATTTTTACCAAAACTATAGACTTACTAACTTCTTCTTTTAAGATTGAGGGAAAAAATCTGCTTAATATTACAGCTATTAACAAAACGAAAATGGTTGAATGGAAGATAGGCTATAAACCAAAGAGGCATAGCCAAATGACAAAGCGATTGTAAGCAAAAGACTTCCAAAGAGGAACAAACCCTTGCTTATAGACATAACAATAATGACTTTTGCTCCAAACTCCTTTATAGATTTTATCAATTCCGGCAAGTAAAAATAAACGATTGGAATTGTCGCGATTGCCACCCCTATTCTCACATAAGCAAAAACTGTCCAATAATCCGTGAAATCCAAAACGTACTTTATTAAAATTATATTTACAGGCAAAATTATTACGCACAATATCGTCTATTTAAAAGCCTTGCTGAATCTTATTTTAGAAAAATCTTTTATTGAAATTAAAATCGCCCCGAGGACTAACAAAAAAATCCCGATATACTTATATATGGTTAAAACCTCGCCTAAAAATATTACTGCATAAAATAGGACAATCAACGATGAAAGATAAGCCAAGGGGACAATCCTTGAGACTTCTTCAACCTGCAAAGCTTTTAGAAAAAATCCATTGGACAAGATGTAAACTATTCCCGCCACAATGGCGAGAAAAATATTAAAATAAGACAAAGAAGAAAGTCCATGGTAAACGGTAATTATTACGCTTATTATCAAACCAAAAAAACCAAGCAATATCATTGGAATAAATGCCTGCTTAATCCACTTAGCAAATATAAATTTATCTATCGTGGCTGAAATTGCCCAGCATAAGGTGGCCAAAATTGAAAGCAAAACCCACATAAATTACTTATCTTATTTATTTTTTTTATTTTTTTTATTTTTTTACTTCTTGAACGCCGAGATCGCGACAAATTTTTTCAGCTAAAAAATTACCACATCCTTGTGTCTGGGAACCGTAGATGATCGCTTAATCAACGGATTAAAAAAGACACTATGCTTAGCGCCTTCTCTAAGAAAAACACACCCATTCTTAACAAGATGTCTGATTAAATCTACTCTTTTCATTAAACAGAGATAGTGAATTGCTCTCTGGCGAAAACCTTGCCGATTTCTTTTTTTACTATCAATCGATTTGTTTCAAGGATTAAAAAAAGCGCTTCTCTAAGATTTTCCCTTGCTTCTTTAATGGTTCTGCCTTGAGTATTAACCCCCGGAATTTCCTCTATCCATCCCAAATACCATTTCCCTCTCTTTTTATATATAGCTGTAAATTTCTGTTTCATATTTTTAATTTTAATAAATAGCCCCTCCCTTGTCAATTATCAATTTCCTTATTTGATTTCTTTATCCAGAGAATTGGAGGGAATAAAGTTTGTAATATTCGCCTTGTTTTTCCATTAATTCCTGATGATTGCCCTGCTCCGCTATTCTTCCATTTTTAAGAACCAAGATCTTATCGGCATTTCTGATTGTGCTCAATCTGTGAGCAATAATAAAAGTGGTTCTGCCTTTGACAAGAACATCCAGCGCTTCCTGAACCAATTTTTCTGTCCTGACATCCAGAGAAGAAGTGGCCTCGTCCAGAATTAAAATCTTCGGCTCGCGGATCAAAGCTCTGGCAATGGCAATTCTCTGCCTTTGTCCGGCAGAAAGCTTAATCCCCCTCTCCCCGACGAATTGATTATATTTTTTGGGAAACTTTTCAATAAAATGGTCGGCGTTGGCCGCCTTGACCGCCTCTATTATTTTTTCATCGGAAACGGAAAATTTACCCAGCCTGATATTATTTTTAATGGTATTGTTGAAAAGAATTATATCCTGCGGGACATAGGCAATATTATCTCTTAAATTTTTTAACTTTAATTTCCTGATGTCGGTTCCGTCAATCATAATCTTTCCTTTATTCGGAATAATGTATAAGGAAAGCAAATCAACTAATGTTGTTTTCCCTTCTCCGCTTCCGCCGATTAAAGCGATTTTTTGGCCGGGGTTGGCGACAAGATTAATCTCGTCTAAAATCATTTTCCCCTTCTTGTAGCCGAAACTTACATTTCGAAATTCAACCTCGCCTTTAACGTCCTTCAAAACAATTCCTTTCTCGTTGTAATTTTCTTTTTTAACCTCCAAAAGCTTTTCCACTCTTTTAATAGCAGTCATTCCGGTTCTGAATATCTGCCACTCATACCCCAGAAGCGTTAATGGCTCATGAAGCAAATCCAAATAACCGAGGAACATTATAAATTCACCGACTGATATCCCGTCGATTTTCAAAAACCATATTCCGCTTCCGAAAACAACGATAAACCCGATGGAATAAAAAACTTTCTCCCATACATCCAAAGATATCCAAAGAAGATTAAAATTCTTCAAAACATTTCCGGCTTTCTCTTTATAATCCTCCCTCGTCATCTTTTTCTGAAATTCTTCAGCTGTGCAAGCCTTTATTGTTTGAGTATTTATAATAGAGTCGTGAAGGTTGCCTGAAGCGCTTTCAAAAACTTTATTGAGATTTTTTTGCGCCTTAATAATCGGGGGAGTTTTGTAAATAATAATCAGAAAATAGCCCAAAACGATAAAAATTGCTCCGAGGGCCAATTTCCATTCAATCGTAAACAAAATTGCGATTCCGATGATGGCCGTCAATACTTGAGGCAAAAACCAAGCCAAGACTTCATCTACGATGGTTTGAATATAATGAGCCGCTCTCTCAATCTTGGAATAAATACCGCCCATTTTCTTGGCTTTATGAAAGCTGATGGGCAATCTTGAAACATGCCATGACGCCAGACAAATTAAATCAGTATAAATATCTATGCCCAAAAAAGTAGTCCCTTGGTCAGATTTTAAATTCAGCAAAACGCCGATAATGTTCAGCGAAAACCATAGGCCTAAAACAGCAAAAATGATGCCCAAATCTGACAAGCCTTCTTGAGTTATATCCACTAATCTTCCGTAAATGTAGGGAACTATTGCCAAGAAAATAGAACTGGCCAAAGAAAGAAACACGAACTTATAAACTTCTTTCTTGTATCCCCTCAGATATTTCCAAATAATTTTTATTTCCCTTAAAAATTCCATAACTCTTTATTATTTATTTAAGTCGGGTTTGGATTGCGTTGCCGGTTAATTCTCTGATGGCGTCGTTGGCGATCCATTTGGCGGTTTTTGACTCCTTCTTCAAAATTTTCTTAGCAACCTCAATGGCCTTTTTATTTAAAACTGCGTTCCGCTTCCCTATCTGCCTCAACGCCCAATTAACAGCCTTTCTGACAAAATTCCTTTCATCATCGGACGCCTTTATGATAATCGGAAAAAAAATTTCAAACTGTTCATTTTTTATTTTTTTATCTTTCACGGCCAGAACAGCCATCAAAGCAAACCCGGCTCTTTTTTCAAATTCACGTTCGCGGGAACTCCATTCAACGCACTTTTCGCAAGCCGGTGGCAACTGCCAAAATAAATTAAGACAAACCCGATCGCAGACATCCCAAGAATCGAAATCCTTTATCCATCGATCCATTTGTTTTTCAGTAAAAATTTTCGGCTCAGCGATTATGCCTGCCAAAATCCTCGCTTCATGAATTCCTGTTTCCCAAAGTTCTTGAGATAATTTACTGTCCTTCCCGATTTCCTTTCCCAACTCCCTCAACTCCGGCATAGAAACCCCTAACATTTTCTTGCCCTGAATGCCAAAACGAGTCATGCCGGCAACATTTTTAGGATTAGAAAATTTTTTAAGTTTTAACAAAACACTCTTAGCTTCCATTTTTAAATTTTAATTTTCTGACCTCTTCTTTCTTCAATAATTTTTTCTATATTGCCTATTTCTTTCCTATAAGCGCAGAAATCGCATTCCTGATTTGCCACCGGAATTGCGTCTTTTGAAAGGCACTTATGGGCGTCAATAATTACTTGGTTCACCCACTCATCGCTTCCTTCATAAGGAATAATTTTAATATCAAATTCTATTTTAGCGTCAAACGAATCTTTGTCCGTATTGCCGTTGCAGTAGACGAAATATCCTGTATTGGAAACCTTAAAATCGTTCTTCCTGAAAAGCCACTGATAAATTTCCATTTGCCTTTTATAGCCCCTCTGCCATTCAGCATCCAAAGAAACTTCTCCGTTTTTTGAAGTCGCCTTATAATCAACTATGGACAACTCTCCTTCAGGATTAACCCAGACATCGTCAATGGCGCCCATTATCGTCAATCCGGTCGGCTCATGAAAATATCTAACGCCGGCCCTTGTGTCGCGCCACTCATTCATTTTTTCGTGCTGAAGAGGAACTAAGTCAAGGCCGTATTGGGTCATCAACGGATGAGCGGTTTTGCCGGCGCGATGAATATCAAATTCTTTTTTCAACAACTTATCAACGGCGCTGTTCAAGGTAAAAGGAAAACCGGGCGGCCGGCTTATGCCCATTCTTAGATCAAGGTAAAAGCACCTCGGACATTCCAAAAACAAATCAATTTTTGAACGGCTTAGCCGAAAAGGCGCTTTGCCTTCCGGATTAAAAATATTATATTCTCTTTTGGGATTATAAAACTGCGACATTTTTTAATTCTATCCCTTTTCCCCTCCCTTTTCAACAAAATCGGGTCGGCAACAGTTAAACATCCCTCGCCACTTGACTTACAAATTTAAAGAGATATAATGATTTTAACTTTTGGATAAACCCAAGAGAAAACTTGCGAGTCGAAGTATCTTGTTTTAAGTAGAGCGACTTCGGAGTTAATTAAAAAGGTCGCTTTAACAAAAAACAAAAACAAAAAAATACTATGGCTTTCGATAACAATCTTCGCCCAATGATTCACGGCAACTGGAAATGTTCTACTTGCGGAGCTGAAATAACAGAACTCCCATTTGAACCATCTCCGGACAGACCGATTTCTTGCAAAGAATGCTGGGCGAAAAAAAGAAATTCCAGTAGAGACAACAGAAGCTTTGCGCCAAGACAAATGGTTCAGGGCAACTGGAAATGCGCTGAATGTGGAGCTGAAATAACAGAACTCCCATTCCAGCCAAAAGATGAATCTACGGTTCACTGCAAAGAATGCTGGATGAAAAAAAGAAACGACAGATAGTCATTCTTTCTTCATCGAGACAAATCCCGCTTTCAGCGGGATTTGTTTTACGCTCCACTCTTAATTTCAATGACATCGCCATCTTTAACGACATAATCTTTGCCCTCGGTGCGAATCAATCCTTTTTCCCTGGCTTGGGAAAAACCGCCGACATCAATCAAGTCTTTCCAGTGAATAACTTCAGCCCTAATAAAATTCTTTTCAAAATCGCTATGTATCGCGCCTCCGGCTTGAGGAGCCTTATCTCCCCTTTTTAATGTCCATGCCCGCGTTTCATCCGGACCGGTGGTCAGAAAAGTTATCAAATCCAGCAATTTATAGGATTCTTTTATTAAATTATCAATTTGCAGATTAGGCGCCAAGCCGAAAGATTCTCTTTCCTCGGGCTTTAAATCAAAGGCTTCAAATTCCGTCAAAACATCAATAAACATATAAGCCCGTTTATTTTTATTAAACAAGTCCAAAACTTCGGCCGGAACATCTTTCCCCACTCCGTTAAAAAGATAAAGCTTCGGCTTCAAAGTTAAAAATTGGTAGCTTCTCAAAATCTTTTGTTCTTCATCGTCCCATGAAAAATCTCGTCCAGAGGACGATCGGCCTATGGCCGAAGTTAAATGCTTCCCTTCCTGAAGAAGAACATAGGCCTTTTTCATCGTCTCCAATTCTTTTATTGCTTCCTTTTTCCCTGCCCGAGCATCCTTTTCCAATCCCTGAATCCTTTTCTCAACCATTTCCATATCCTTCAAAGCCAGCTCTGTTTCCAAAATTTCTTTATCCCTTAAAACGTCTATCGTCGGCTGAACATTAATAATGTTGTCATTCTTGAAACATCTTAAAACATAAATAACGCTGTCAACCTCCCTGATGTTGGCTAAAAATTTATTACCGAGACCCTCCCCCTTACTCGCCCCTTTTACCAATCCGGCAATATCAACAAATTCTACCGTTGCGTAGACCTTTTTAAGCGACTTAGTTAATTCAACTAATTTCTCCACCCTTTCGTCGGGCACGGCCACAACCCCAACATTGGGGTCTATGGTGCAAAAAGGATAATTAGCTTTATCAACTTGTTTTTTTGTAATGGCTTGGAATAAAGTTGACTTGCCGACATTAGGCAACCCGACAATCCCTATTTTCAACGACATATTTCAAAATTTTTAAATTTTAAATTTTAAATTTTTACTATTTTGTGGGGTTCTTTGAAGCCCTTGATTATTCTAATTCTTGAACCGTCTTCTTCCAGCATCTTGAAGAAATCAGTTAATGCTCTTATGACCGCCTTATTGGCCTGTCCCATTATCGGTTTTTCTTTTACCCAAACATCGTAGCTGTCTTCCGCTTTCTTGACTACTTTTGTCTGGTTTGAATCTGCAAATACCCTAACTTTTATCAACATACCTGTCCATTGATCATAACCCAAAATCATCTTCATCGCCAGACAACGCGGATGAAGCCAGCTGGCCGCAGGCGGCTTTTATATTTTGGCCGAAACGATAGCGCCGGGTGGTATGGACCCCCTCTTTTTCCAAAATCTCCTTAAACTGTTCAATCCGCCAAGAAGGAGAAGGAACAAAAACCCCGGTCGGGTTGTAAGAAATCAAATTGACAAAACAAAGAGGTCTTTTCATAATTTTCGCTAATTTATTGACGCAGGAATCAAAATCATTCACGTCTTTTATGAGCAAATACTCAAACATAACTCGGCGTTTCGTTTTTATAATATAATCGTCAACGCTTTTAAGAACACCCTCTAAAGGAGATTTTTCATTAACGGGCATAAGCCTTGAACGCAATTCATCGTCAGGAGCGTGGAGAGAAATAGCCAGATTAACTTGAATTTTTTCCTCGGCTAATTTTTCAATTCCTTCGATTATGCCGGAAGTTGAAATGGAAATGTGACGGGCACCTATATTAAAAGCCTCTTTGCCATTCAGAATCCTTATCACCCCAAGAACGTTTTCATAATTGAGGAAAGGCTCCCCCATCCCCATAAAAACTATATTGGAAACCTTTCCTGCCCGCATCGCTACGCTTTGCTTGCGAAGCGTTGCAGGCGGGTCCTTTTTTAAATAACGGCTGAAAAATAAAACTTGCTCCAAAATTTCATATTGGGCAAGATTTCTCTTAAAGCCTAATTTCCCTGTGGCGCAGAAAGAGCAATTCAAGGGACAGCCGACTTGCGAAAAAACACAGACGGTATTCCGGCTATCTTTGTGCTTCATCAAAACCGACTCAATTACTGCCCCGTCGTTTAATTTAAGCGCAATTTTAATTGTATTTTTATCCTCGGTAAAAAATATTTCCGCATCAATGCCGATGGGACAATCCTCATTCAGTTTTTCCCGTAGAGGCAAGGGCAAGACAAGCGCCTCCTTCCAATCCTCAATCAAATCAACGAACAAACTTCTTTTAGCTTGCTTCAGGCGATAAGCCGGCTCATTTATAAAAACGCTTTCCAATTTTTCCAAATCCATATTCTTAAATTACATAAGGACAGCGACTTCGTTCTCCCTAACCTCCAAAATACCCCTCTCCACTTCCCAGCTGTTTTTCCCGCCGTCTTTTGTTTCTATCCTTATTTGCCCGCTTTTCAAAAAAGTAAGAAGAGGGGCATGATCAGGGAGAATCATCAAATCACCCTCTACCCCCGGCAAAAAAACCGCAGAGACCTCTCCTTGAAAAATAATTTTGTTGATGGCGAATATGCTTAAAAACATTTTTAGATTCTGCTTTTAGATTCTGCCCTTCATATAAAACTCTTCCTCCCTTAAATCATCAAGCTTGCCTGATACAATTTTTTCAAAATCTTCCACTGTCTCTTCTATCTTTAAATATTGCCCCGGTATTCCACTGAAGACCTCAGCAACGTGAAGCGGTTGGGAAAGAAATTTTTGAATTTTCCTGGCCCGATTGACAATCCTCTTATCTTCTTCCGACAACTCTTCCAGTCCTAAAATAGAAATGATGTCTTCCAGTTCCTTATATCTTTTCAAAACCCTAACCACCTCTTTCGCCACTGTGTAATGCCTCTCTCCGACAATTTCCGGCCTTAAAATCATAGAAGAACTTTCCAACACATCAATGGCCGGATAAATTCCCTTGTCAGCTAAAGAACGCGCCAGAACAATTATTCCGTCAAGATGATTAAATATGGAAACAACAGCCGGATCGGTCAAATCGTCAGCCGGAACAAAGACAGCTTGAATGGCGGTTAATGAGCCGTTCTTAGTTGAAGTAATTCTTTCTTCTATTTGAGCTATTTCAGAAAAGAGAGTCGGCTGATATCCTGTTTGGGAAGGAATTCTGCCCAAAAGAGCGGAGACCTCGTTCCCTGCCTGAATAAATCTGAAAATGTTGTCCATAAAAACCAGAACATCTTTATTCTCAACGTCTCTGAAATGTTCAGCCATCGTCAATCCTGTAAAAGGCGTACGGAACCTGACTCCCGATGTTTCGTTCATCTGTCCGAAAACCAAAGCGCAATTTTTCAACACTCCGCTCTTTTCCATCTCCCTGATGATTTCATTTCCCTCCCTTGACCTCTCTCCGATGCCGGCGAAAACCGAGACACCCCTGTGGACTTGAGCGATATTACGGATTAATTCCTGAATAATAACCGTTTTCCCTACTCCCGCTCCGCCAAAAAGGCCTATTTTCCCACCCTTAGGCAAGGGAATTAATAAGTCTATGGCCTTAATTCCTGTTTCTAAAATCTCAATTTTTGTTTTTTGGTCTTTAAAAGCAGGCGATTTTTTATGTATGGACTTCAAGTCCCCTGACTTAAGCGGTCCTTTGCCGTCAATAACTTCTCCCATGGCATTGAAAACCCGACCTAATGTTTCTTTTCCTGTCGGAACCTTCACCGGAGAACCGGAAGAAACAACTTCATCGCTTCTGCTCAAACCGTCGGTGGATCCCAAGGCGACGCACCTGACTCTTCCTCCTCCTAAATGTTGTTCTGTTTCCAGAATCAACTTATTTTTTTGCACCAATAAAGCGTCAAAAATCTGAGGGAGCTTCTCTTCTTCGTCAAATTGAATATCTACTACCGGTCCTAATATTTGAATTATTTTTGCCATAAATTTAAAATTTCTTTAGTCTAAATTTAAATTAAAACTTCTTTTGCCGAAGTAATCTCCAAGAGCTCGCTGGTAATTTGCTCTTGCCTCACCTCATTGTATTTTAATATTAATTTTCTTAATAAATCCTTAGCGTTTTCAGAAGCTCTTTTCATCGCCACCATCCGACTTGAATACTCGGCCGCCTTTGCCCCTAAAACCAAATGATAAACTCTGAATCTGATCAGTAAGGGAATTAATTTTTTAAAAATAATTTCCGGCGACGGCTCAAAAATGTAATCGTAAAACTTTTCTTTCCCTATCTCCGCCTTTCCGGTAACCTTCTCCAATTCTTCAGTGAGCTGTTCAAGATTTGACGGCAGCAGTTCAACCATCTTCGGCTCGTAAATGAATGTGGAAACAAAATGTCCGAAGAAAAAAAGTATTTTTTTGTATTGCTGAGTTTCAAACTGCTCGATCAAAAAATTGCTGATTGGCTTTATATGGTCTATAGAAGGAAAATCGCTTAACCGGACAAATTCTTTTATTACTTTGGCATTTCTTCTTTTGAAAAAATTAATTGTTTTTTTCCCTATGGCAACCACCTCTATTTCCTGTTTGCCGTTGAACTCTTTAATTTTTTCTTCAGCCATTTTCAAGACGCTCTTATTGTAAAATCCGCAAAATCCCCTGTCGGAAGTTAAAACGGCCATCAAAATCCTGTCTCCCTTCCCTTCCTTAAAAAAATCACTTTCAAAACCGCCTCCCTCCTGATATCTCAATAGTCTTGCCAGAATTCCGGAAAATTTAATCGCAAAAGGCCGTGATTCCAAGGCTATCTTCTGGGTTTTCTTCATCTTCATAATTGAAGTCACCTCTATGGCATGGACAATCTCGGATATATTTCCGGTTAAATTTATTTTCTGCTTAATTTTCTGATAACTCATGCCTTTCTAAAATATTCTTTATAATAACTTCCAATTCAGCTTCATTCCCAGGCGATAATTCTTTCTTCTCTTTTATGTCCCTGAAAATTCCCGGGTTCTTCTGCTCAATCTCATAATAAAAGTCTCTCTCAAATTTCCTGACATCGTTCTCTGTTTTCAACTTGGACAGCAATCCCTTAACAGCGGCAAAAATAATAACCGTCTGCTTTTCAAAAGAAAGCGGTTCATGTTCTTTCTGGGATAAAGCTTTGACTAATATTCTTCCCTTCTCTATTTTCTCTTTAGTTTCAGGATCCACCTCGTCAACAAATTGCAAGAAATTTTCTAACTCGCGGAATTGAGCCAATTCCAACTTTAAGTTTCCGCTCACTCTCTTCATCGCCTTAGTCTGGGCGCTGGACCCGACTCTGGAAACCGAAAGCCCGATATTAATTCCCGGCCTGTCTCCCTTCAAGTAAAGATTGTTGTCAAAATAAATTTGGCCGTCGCAAATAGAAATAACATTGGTTGGAATATAAGCGCTGATGTTTCCCTCAAGCGTTTCAATGATCGGCAAAGCGGTGATGGATCCATTATTCCATTTCTCGGAAAATCTGCCGGCTCTTTCCAATAACCTTGAATGAAGATAAAAAATATCTCCCGGGTAAGCCTCTCTTCCCGGCGGTCTTCTTAATATGAGAGATATTTCCCTCCATGAAAAAGCGTGGTTTGTCAGATTATCAAAAATAATCAAAACATCCTTGCCCTTGTCGCGGAAATATTCCGCCATAGCCATTCCTGTGTAAGGAGCCAGATAACGCAATGAAGACGGAGAAGAAGATGAGGCAGAAACAATGATTGTATAATCCAATGCTCCTTTTTCTTTTAAGAACTTGATTTGCTGGGATAAATTAGCTTCCCTTCCTCCGATTTCAACGTAAATGCAGATCGGCCTATTCTGTTCGTTTTTTTGATTCAGAATAACGTCCAGAGCTATATCTGTTTTAGGCACACTTCTGTCTCCCAGAAACAATTCTCTCTGCCCTCTGCCGACGGGAATCAAGCTATCAATTATTTTTATTCCAGTATACAAAGGCGTGCTGATGGGCTCCCTTTCCATTACCGACGGAGCGATTTTCTCCGCAGGATAAAAATCTTGGGCGTTAATTTTTTCCTTTCCGTCAATCGGCTTTCCTATGGCATTGATTACTCTGCCCAAAAATTCCTCGCCGACCGGCACAAATAAAGTTTTTTTAGTTCCCCTAACGATATCCCCCTGCTTTATATTTTCACAATTATCAAATAAAATAGCTCCTACATTTTCCTCTTCTACGCTCACAATCAATCCTTTTTTTTCCTGTCCATTGTTTTCAATGGTTATCACTTCCTGATTCTCGGCATTCAAAAGACCTCTGATTTTCAGAACCCCATCTTTAACCTCCACCACCTCGCCGACATCCTCTTTTCTCGGCAGAGTATCCATCCGCTCTATTTCCTCTTTTAACCTGTTTATAATATCCATACTTATTAAATTTTGTTAAAAATTTTATTTAATGTTTTCTTGACTGACGCATCAATTAAAAGTGTTCTGTTTTTTATTATAAATCCGCCGATAATTTCTTCGTCAATCCTTACTTTCCAATCCCCGCCGTTATTAAAGTATTTTTTTGTTCCCGCTTTAATGGCTTCTATCATCTTTGGATTAGTCGGACGGCTTAAAATTAATTGATTTTGCTTTGATTCTTTAATCTTCTCCAATTCCTTAACTATTTCCTTCAAAAGATGTTTTTTCTTTTTCTCTTTTAATACCGCTAAAAATTTTTCCGCTATGTCTTCTTTCCCCGCCATCCCTTCCCATAAAATTTCCGCTAATTTTTTAGTTAAATAAGCCATATTTTTATATATTGGAGATTGCTTCTTCAATAATTTTCCCGTCTTTTTTCTCGTCAATTTTCTCCTTTAAAATCTTCTCCACCACCGCCTCTGTTACACTCAAAAAATCTTTCTGAAAATCTCTTTTCATCTGCTCGCGCTCTGTGTAAACCTGCTCCCTCCCTTCAATTAAAATTATTCCCTTCTCTTTTTCCGCCTCGCTTAAAATTCTTCTTTGTTCTTTTTTAGCTCGCTCTTCAGCCTCTTCCAATATCTGCTCTTTTTTCCCCTCTGCTTTCTTGACTATTTCGCCGGCCCGGCCTTGAGCATCCTTCAACATCTGCTCTGCTTCTTGAGCGTCTTTCAATCCTTTCTCGATTTTCTCCCTCCTTTTTTTTAATATCTCTGAAAATGGCTTCAATGCGAATGTTTTAAGCAAAAACAGCGCAATTAAAAGATTGATGATTTGAAAAAGCAAAATTTTCCAATTTATGCCAAAGACATCTAAAACACTCATATTGTTTTTTTATTGCCAGCTCCTGATTAAGAAACCCATTACTAAACTGTAAATCGCCATAACTTCAGTAAGAGTGATGGCTAAAATGGCGTAAACTAACACCTTTGACGATGCTTCCGGATTTCTACCGATGGCGTTAACCAAAGCATTGCCGATGATTCCGATTCCGATTGCCGCTCCGCCGGCTCCCAATCCGACGCAGACAGCGATAGCTAAATTGATAATTGCATCCATAGTTAGTATCAAGTATTCAGTATTAAGTATTAAGCGACAAGCGTTAACCTTGCTATTTAATACTTACTACTTTCTACTTAACAATTTTATTTAATTGATTATTTATTATAATTCTAGTACATCGCAGGCTAATACATAGAATATTACCAGAAGAGTGGAAAAAATGAAAGCCTGCAGTAAACCGACGAAAATCTCAAAAAATAAAATGGGGACGGGAACTAAAAGAGGAATAGAGGAATAGGCTAAGGTTAAAATCACTTCGCCGGCAAAAAGATTGCCAAAAAGCCGAAAAGCCAAAGATATTGTTTTGGTAAATTCCCCAACAAACTCAAAAACCCCGATGATAAAATTAGGCGCGCTTTTAAAATTCAAAAACTTCTGCGAATATCTCAACCAACCCAGATTCCTCAAGGCCAGAAAATGAATTGTAGTCATGGCCACAAAAGACAGGGCTAAGCCGAAGTTCAAATCCGAGCTCGGAGAGCGGGAAATACTAAAGACCCCTAAACCGGGGAGTAATTCAAAAAGATTGGAGATCAGGATTAAAAAAAATATGGTAATCGCCAGAGGGAAAATTTCTTTTGTTCTCTTTTCATCTTGAGTGATGCTGTCCATAAAACCGCCTATGCTTTCCAGCATCCACTCAAAAAAATTCTGTAAAAAATTGGGAACCTCTTCCCTTTTCCTGAAAGCCAAATAAAAAATAAAAACCAAAACAGCGCTTAAAACAAAAATAAGAGCCAATGTGTTGGTGATGGTAAAAAAATTATTAGAAAAAATTTCTTTTGCCGGTAACGACAATTCGCTTAAATCCATATCGTCCATTATGCCACAAAACTCCCCCTTCTGCAATATTATTATTCGTTATCCATGAATTGGGTGGATTTGAGAAACTTTAAAGGGTCTATGCTTAAGAAGACGTCCGGACGGCTGATTTTTATTGAAAAATGAAGATGAGGAGCTATTGAGTAGCCGGTATTCCCTGATAAGCCGATAACATCTCCCTCCTTCACATTCTGACCTTTCGTAAATTTGTATTTGTTCAAATGGAGATAGAGCGAATAGATTCCCAAACCATGGTCAATGATTATTGTTTTCCCGTAATCAATCAGCTCTTCTGAAAACACAACCCTGCCGTCGTTCACAGCATAGACAGGAGTATCCTCATCAGCCTCAAGGTCAACTCCCAAATGCTGAAGTGTTATATCGTTGCTTTTCCTTATACTCCCGAATAATCCCACGACCTCAATTTTTTTTAAAGGGAAAATAAACGGCTTATTGAAAAAAGCCGTCGGAGTGTAAATCTTAAAAACATCATAAATACTGACATTGTCTTTTTGGGCAATGTTTTGAGAGATGTTTGATGGAGTATAGCCTTTTTCCTCCAATTCTTTCATCACCGCTAATTCTGTTATCGGAAAATTCCTTTCAGCAACGGCTATATTTTTTCCAAAAACCTCATCCCCTAAATTAACAGACAGCTTATACTTTCCCGGTTCCTTCTTGACGCTTGCCCCGGTAATGCCGAGCCAATCACTATTTTGTAACTTAGAAAATGGGACTTGTTCATCGCCGAATGTTGCTGTAATTTCTTTAAAATCTTTTTCGGTTTTTATTCTGATCGCCAATGTATCTCCTTGGGCCAAAGTATTAGAGGAAAGGAAAACCTGCCAAGGGTAAATTTCTTCAAGCAAGCTCGCCCCCTCTTTAACGGGAAAATAATAAAAAATAAAGAAAATAAAGCAGATGGAGAGAAGAAATGATAAAAAAATTTTGAGAATCATTATTTTATTTTATCAAAATTTAGCTGATTTGACGATTAAAAACAAAAACCCGCGCAATTATGCGCGGGATTTTGCCTAAAGAACCGGCTATTAAGCAATAGCTACGTTTATGGCGTTTGGTCCTTTTGGAGATTCAGCTTTATCAAAAGACACTCTGTCTCCGATATTCAAGTCTTCAAAACTCAATCCGGCCACGAGAGAGTTCTTGTGAAAGAACAAATCTTTCGCTTCTCCCTCAATGGTAATAAATCCAAATCCTTTTTCTTTAACGAGATTTTTGATTACTCCTTCCATGTGATTGTGAAATTAAATTAATTAATTAGTTTTCCAAATAAACTCGACGAGCTTTTTATCAGACAACTACTTACCTGAACATGTTAGCATTTTAAAAATATCCTGTCAAATTTTTATGATTGGTATTTTTGCTTGATGACTTCGCGCAGGACTTCTTCCGCCTTCTTAATGCTTTCATCATCTATGACGGAAATCGCAATCACCGGCTTATTTATGGCCTTCAGTTGAGATATTTTTTGAATAACCTCTTTTTCTCCGAGCAAATCAGCCTTAGTCAGAAAAACATACTCTGCTTTATTCAATAATTCTTTATTGTAAGTGCCAAGCTCATTTCTGATAACTTGATAATCCTTTAGCGGATTAGGCGAATCAGCGGAGATAAAATGGAAAAGAGTTTTTGTCCTTTCAATGTGCCTTAAAAATTTGAAGCCAAGCCCTTTTCCGCCTGAAGCTCCCTCAATCAATCCGGGAATATCAGCCAGAATCAATTCATAATAAACGCCAAGATTAGGATTAAGAGTTGTAAAGGGATAATTAGCCACCTTGCTTTTGGCGTTGGTGATTCTGTTCAGAAAGCTTGATTTGCCGACATTAGGCAAGCCGATAAGGCCGACATCAGCTATTAATTTAAGCTCTAATCTAAATTCATATTCTTGTCCCATAGCTCCGTCTTGAAATTCTATCGGCGTGGTGTTAGTTGAAGAACGAAATTTAAAATTGCCCCTGCCTCCCTCCCCTCCTTTGGCGACCAAAAAGCTCTGGCCGATGGAAACGATTTCAGAATCCTGTCCGGTTAATAAATTATGGATTACCGTCCCGACCGGCACTTTTAAAACCAAATCTTCGGCATCAGCGCCGTCGTTCAGCGACCTCTTTCCCCTTTCCCCATTTTCAGCTTCCAATTCTTTTTTATAGCGAAACTGAAGAAGAGCGCTTAAATCAGAAACGCCCTCAAAGTAAACGCTCCCGCCTCTGCCGCCGTCTGCGCCCGTAGGACCAAGGCGCATTTTAATATTATTAAATGCTACTGCCCCGTCGCCACCCCGTCCGGCTTTTACTTTAATTTTTACATCATCAATTAACATACATTTACGCTGTTGCCTGCGGAATATCCGGTGCTCCAGCAAATTTGAAGATTATAACCGCCTGTCGGCCCGTCCAAATCAATTATTTCTCCTGCGAAAAATAAATTCCCAATTTTCCCGGACCGCATTGTTTTAGAATCTATTTCTTTCAAATCCACTCCCCCGCTTGTCGCCTTCGCCTGTTCAAAGCCAAGCAAGCCAAACTGTTAATTTTAAACCTTTTAATAATCCAATGAGCTTCTCTCTTTCTTTTTTGGTTATGGCGTTTAATTTCTTTTCCGGATTTATCTTGCTGAAAATAATTATCGGGCCGCTCAATTTCTGCGGAAGCTGTTTGGATAAATAATTCTCAAGACTTTTATTGGTCCTAAAATCTTTTTGCAATATCTTGTCCAACTCCAAAACATCTAAAGATGGCTTAAAATCAATTTTTAAAACCACTTCCCCTGTTTCCAACAGCTCCCCTATTTTTTTGCTTAAATCAAGAATCAGCGGTCCGCTCAAGCCAAAATGAGTGAACAATATCTCTCCAATTCTTGAATCTTGCTTTTTATTTTTCTGAAAAATAGCCACCCTTACATTCTCCAAACTCAATCCCTGAAGATTTCTGACCCAATCTTCCCGAATTTCTATCGGAGTCAAAATTGGCCGAATCTTTATGATTTTATGCCCCATTTCCTCCGCCCATTCATAACCCTTGCCGTCTGCCCGCAATGCTTTCGGCATAGCCGAAACAGACGGGTTGGAACCCATTTCAGGATAAGACCTTCCTCCTGTAGTCAAAATAAATGATCCGGCGGATATCTCTCCTGATTTCAATAACGCTTTTCTGATTATACCATCCTTTACATCAAAACCGACAACTTCCTCCCCTAATAATAATTTAACTTTGTTTTTACTTAAATATCCGGATAAAACATTAAGGACGTCTTGAGCTCTGTCTGAAACAGGAAAAATCCGGCCGTTTTTTCTGTTTTAGTTTTTAATCCTCTTTCCTCAAAAAATCTCACGACTTCTTCCGGGCCGAAGACGGAAAGAGCGGAAAAAAGAAACTGGCCGTTCTTCCCCAGTTTTTCAATAAATTTCCTATCGTCAAATTCCGCTTGAGAAATATTACAGCGCCCATTACCGCTCATCATTAGTTTTCTCCCTAAATTCAAATTCTTCTCAATCAGAACAACTCTGGCGCCAAGTTCAGCCACTCTGCCGGCCACCATCATTCCGGCCGGTCCGCCGCCGATAACCGCCACATCAAATTCCCCTTGCATTCCTTTGGTTATTTTTTTAATGATTTTTTGTTTATCAGGTTTTTGATGAGGTCAATGGTTGCGAGGATTACTCCGGCTCCCATGAACGAATAACCGAACAAGCGGTTATCGCCGAAAAAAATCCCCAGAAGCACCAGAACGAAAGCGAAAGTCGCCAATCTGGAAATTTCAACTTCAGGCTTAATTCTTTTGTTCAAAAACAAAAATCCGGCTATAACAGCTAAAGAAGCGATGGATATTATAATAAAAATTTCTACCATAGCGGTGTAATTAATTTAAGGATGGATTTTGAGGAGGAAGAGGTGGCTCCGAATTCTTAGGCGCGACAACAACAGGACTGGATTTCAAATTAATGACTGCCATTACCAGAAGCAAGATGATAAAGAAATAAGGAATGCTGAAATCACCAATAATCTTTACAATAATATAATTAAATAGAAATGTAATAATGATCGGCAACGTCATCAAATGCATTCCCATCTGATATGCCTTTCCGTATCCAATTTCAATTTTCTTAGTTCTGGCGATAATCCAAATCGGGATAGTGGCGAATAAAAGATAAAGAAGAACAAAAACGTATCCGGTAAAAATTACCGACCATGCACCAATTACAATTATCGGATAAATTAATTTAAAAAAAGGAGTTATCTTATCAAGAAAAGAAGATATCATGCCCTTATTCAACGTAAAATCAGGAGCTTGATTCAACGGCATCATTTTTATAGTTGCGTCATCGTCATAACAAATAAAACTGTCCCGGGCTAAAAGACACTCCGTTTGATAATTTTTAAAATTTTCTATGTTAAATAAATCTTTAGTATCAAGAACAAGAATATTTTCTTTATTATTCTCCAACGATTCCGACTGCCATTCATCAGGCATAGCGACGAAATAAGGTTCATTAACGTTTGTTGACGCCTTGCCGTTCTTAATAACGATTTCCAGACCGTCCGGATATTGTTTTAATACTTCATCAACGGCTTTATCTAAAAATGATTTGACACTCGGAATAGCGGTGAAAGAAAAAATAAGCATCCCCAAAAAAGAGATAAAAAGAATGAGAGAAAAGTAATATTTTAAAGAATAAGAAAACGGCTTATTAATCAGCTGGCCATAATAATCAGAGTTATAAATACTGTCTTTTATTTTTTTAAAAAATTCCATATTTTTTAATTAATTAGTTGATGAAGGTTAGGGCTTTGCCTTTTTTGTCACCTCGACCGGTTCTTCCTATACGATGAACATAATCGTCGTAAGTTGCCGGGGTGTCATAATTAATAACATGGCTGATGTCAGCAATATCAAGGCCTCTGGCTGCAACGTCGGTGGCGACTAAGACCTGAATTCGTCCCTGCTTGAAAAGACCGAGAGCGCGCTGGCGCTTTGATTGCGTTTTATTGCCGTGAATTGATTCTGATTTAAATCCCCTATTCATCAATTCTTTGGAAAGCTTTTCCGCCCCATGCTTAGTTCTGGCAAAAACAAGCACCTTGCTGAAATCATTCTGGTTAAGCAAGCCATGGAGGGTTTCAAGTTTCCCTGATTCGCCTTTGACATGGATAACGTCCTGATCAATGTTCTTTGCCGTATCCCCTGTCTTGACTGATATCCGGACAGGCTCTTTACAAAAGTCTTTAATGAGTTTTTCAATTTCATGAGAAACCGTTGCCGAAAAGAATAAGGTGTGGCGGTCTGCCGGCATAGCGGAAACTACCGAGCGCATATCAGCGATAAAGCCCATATCAAGCATCCTGTCCGCTTCATCGAGAACGATTGTTTTGAATTGAAAAAGTTTTATTCTGCCTCTGTTTATAATATCCTTTAAACGCCCCGGAGTTCCGATAATAAAATTATAGTGACGATAAAGGTCAGAAAGTTGCCTTCCGATGCCGACTCCGCCGATGCAACAAACAGAAGATATCTGCATCCCCATGGAAAATTCTTTCAACTCCTGATCTATCTGCAGAGCAAGCTCTCTGGTAGGAATAACAATAAGAACCTTCTGATTTCTATCTGACAACACTTTATTAATCAACGGAATAATAAAAGCGCCTGTCTTGCCTGTCCCGGTATTGGCAATTCCCACCACGTCAGCGCCCTTGAGAATATAAGGAATGGTTCTGTCTTGGATGGGGGTCGGCGTAGTATATTTCTTGGCTATAATCGCGCGCTTAAGGCGGTCATCTATTTGGAAATCATTGAAGGCGTGTTCAGGAATAAAACGTTCAACTTCTTCAGTGATTATTGCCTTATTAATAAATTTAGAAGCATCAATATGCTCGCCCCTAAAAGCCCCTCCCTGTTTTTTTTCAGCGAAACGGGAAAAAGTTCCCTTACGAAACGAAGAGGGTCTATTGAGAGGTCTCTGCGACCCCCTATTGTAATTAAAACTTTTATACATGTTTTTTCTTCTTTGCCGCCAGCATAGCTCTTTTCACAGCTAATCTCTTTTTAGTTTTATGAGAATGAGATTTTTTCTGCTTGCCTACTCCTGTGGATCTTTTTGCCATAAATTTATATATTTAGTTTAATTATATAATCTTCGAGATTGTTTTCCAATGTTTCTTCAGATCCTGCGCCAATTCTTTTATCTCTTCGTGGCCGGCTTTCATCCCTTTCTCGTACTTTGAGGCAACGGAATCAATAATTTCGTGATAAATCGGCTCACTTACTTCGCGAGCCGCTTCAAGTTTCTCAATAACATCGCCCTTCATCTTGATGGCCCACGCCTTAGCGTGCTTCTGATTCTTTTTTCCTTTTGGTCCGAAGAAAAAATAAGCTGTTGCCGCTAAGCTGGCAATACTGGCGCCGAGGACAGCTACTTTCGCCGCGTCTAAACTCCTTTTTGCTGTTTTCTTTTCCATAATTTTTGATTTTGTTTTTTAATTATTAAATACTATTTCATTTATGACTGTTTTTTGCTTTATCTTTTTTCGTTGCCGACCGCCTGCTTCTCTGTGCAAGGGGGAAGAAGAGTCGAAAAATCATATTGCCCTCCAGACGTTCCTTGAGTTCAGCAATAAATTCTTCTGATTCCTTAAAGTCGCCCTTGAGCGCCTCTGAAAGCAAATGGAGATTTCTTCTGGCTTTAATTAAGTAAAACAAAAGAACGGAAACTAAAATCGCCAAGACGACCATTGTCACGGAAGAGATAAAAAAGAAAATATCAGCCTTCATTAAAGATTCCATAAATTAACATTATCATGTTTTCCAAAAAATCTCTAATCCCAAAACCGCTTTTATTTTGAGGCGAGGGGGAGGTGGACTGTGAAATGAGAACCGACCCCTTCAATGCTTTCAACGGTAATCTTCCCCTGCATCCTCTTAATGAGCTCCAAGGTTATCCAAAGACCAAGCCCTGTCCCTATGACATTTTTCGTATAATCATTTTTAATCCGATAAAATTTTTGAAAAAGATTAGCTTGGTCTTCCGAAGACATTCCAATCCCGGTATCAGCAACGGTTATTAAGAATTTATCCTTTTTGACAACCACGCTGACGCTAATTGCCCCTTTTTCCGTATACTTAATGGCATTACTTATCAGATTCACCAACACCTGCTTAAATCTGTCCTGGTCAGCTTTAATCTGAAGAACCGTTTGCGGAGAAACATAATTTAAGGCGAGTCCTTTTTGCATAGCTGAAGAACGCATTTCCTCCAAAGACTGGGAAATAATCGGACCGGGGTCAAAAATAGTCATCTCTATGGGCAATCTATTTCCTTCTATCCGCGACACTTCAAGAACATCCTCAACAAGATTATTGAGCCGTTGAGCTGACAATGAAATATTTTCAATATAATGGCCGGCCATTGCCGCGTCTTTTTCCGTCTTAAGCAAATCAAGATATCCTTTTATAGCCGTCAAAGGAGAACGAAGCTCATGGCTCGCCATTGATATGAACATATCTTTCATTTTATCCACTTCCTTAAGTTTGGTAACAGTAAGGACATATCCCAAAAGCCTTGCCTGATTAGCTATCAGAAGAATTACGAACAAAATCGTCAAAATTAAAATCAGATTGGAATCATTGATCGTTTTGTTTATGAGGGCATCTGATTCTTTAAGAGAAAAAGACATGTCAATCAGCCCTATTTTCTTGCCGGAAATATCAGAAAGGGATTTTGTCACTTCCCAAAATCTTCCATCATTTCCCCTGTCAAGAAAAGCAATCCCTTCCGGATTATTCCAGGCCAGAAGATTCTGAGTTTGCCCTTCCTGCTTTTGCCCGATGATATTTTTATTGCCGGAAGCTATTATTTCAAACTCCTCTCCTCCTTCCTGCGGTTTTAGGATTGATAAGGAAATAATCTCTTTGTTGTCATTCATAATCCGGTCTATGGAGGACTGAATGGCCGGCATATCCGAAAACTGATTCTGGATCAAGGTGTTAATTGTATTTTCAACCAACACTGCTTTTTTTTGCATAATCTTGTCTATATTTTTCTCGTAATTGGAATTAATCAGATAACTATTTATGAAAAAAGCCACCGGTATCAAAATAACAAGAAAAAGAGAGTAAGTGATGCTTAAATTTTCTTTTATAAATGAAATTGCGTTTGAAAAAATATTATTCATATTTATTCAGCCTTTTTCATTTTTATCAAACCGATGGCCAAAAGCGAAACAGAAATTCCTACCAACCCTATAGCGATGAAGATTAAGTAATTCCCCTCAAACCAAGCCTTTGTCGGAGAAATTTCCTTTTCTTTTTTTTCACCTCCCGTTAAAGAAGGAATATATATTGTAGTGGCTTCAGCGGTTTGCACAAATAAAATCGGCTCGCTTTTAGCTGTAACCTTTCCGGTATTGTCGGCTACTGCGACATAGACCTCGTGATTTCCCTCTTCCAGCGGTTTATCAAGAGTATAAGACCAATCGCCATTAGAATCGGTTTTTATCGTTAAGACAATCGGATCGCTGTATATAAAAACAGTTATATAAATATTGGGTAAGGCTTTGCCACTTATCTTCAAGGCGCTTGTCCCCTCTTCTGTCTTTACCATTTCAACATTAGTAACTTGATACAATTCCTTTTTAACCTCGCCTGAATCCTTAGGGCTTTCAAAAATTATTGTATCGCTTTTTGTTTCAGAACCGCTCAATAACGGATTGCGGCCATCTTGTATTTCATTGGCGTCAACATAACCGTCGCGATCAGAGTCAGAACTTTTAGGATTAGTGCCGAAACGATACTCTTCGTTATTACTCAAACCGTCTTTGTCCGGATCAGCAAGACCGCCACAAGTATTCTCATTTAAACAAGTTTCAGAATTAAAATAATATTTTTGCCAATCCTCATTCGTTCTATCGTTAAAATTTGACGGACTAACTACTCCCGGCATCAATACCGATTGAGGCGCCGGCGCCAGAACATTTACGGAAATAGTCGGTTGAGGAATTATCGTTGAAGAATCGCATTTTTGATATAAAACCGGGTTGTTTGTCCGGCAGCCCGATGGAGATTCAGATAAAATCATTCTCGTTTTTACTCCTGAAACGCAATCGCTCCAAGCGCTATAACCGTAGACACACGGCTCAACATTGACAACGGTTGTTGCGCCTTCAATATTTTTAACTCCTTCGGTATTTTTAATAATATCGGTTCCGGTATTGGTTTCAACGCCAGTTGTAGGAGTTATAATGGTCGTGTCTTTAGTAGCGCTATCTTTAGTATCAACAGGCTTAATGTCGGTTGCTTCAATTTTAGTCGTTCCGGTACTGATTGGAACCGGAACGGTTATGATTGGCTTTACATAAAAACATTTTTGCTGGACAACAGGTTCAATTACTCGCTGGCAATTGATCGGTGTTTCGCTATACTCTCTTGTTTGTATTCCCGAACTGACGCATGGTTCCCAATCATTATAAGTGTAGACACAGGGAACAACAGCTGTGTTTCCCGTGACGGTTGTTTGTTGAGACAACAAATCCTGCGCCTGATTTAAACGCTCCAATAAAGAATTAAGTTCGGCCTCCAATTCCGCTTGCGTAGAAGAGAAAGTTATTGAAGGGAGAACTGATAAACAAATAAAAATAGTAATTATGAAATAAAAATATTTTTTCATTTTTTATGTAATTTAATTGATATGTTTTTATTCTATCAAAAAAATCTCTTCCTTGAAAGAAAAGAATCGTCGTGGGGTCTAATCACCGTGGGGTCTGACCCCTGTAAAATGTCTGTTGTCTAACTTCTCTAATTGTTCGACCGTCAATCGCAAAACCTCTTTAAATGTCTTGCAGGAACGTTGCTCGACAATTTCTTTATTAATTTTCCAGTGATTCTCCAAAAAAACCAAACGTCATAAACGTCGTGGCTCGTCTTGCCGATCCGCTCATGCATGGCCATTAATTTATGCGCGAACATATCTTCCTGAACCATAACCAACATTGAAATACCCAACAAAGTCTTTAAATCATATCTTGAACTGAACTGCCTGCGATTGATTTCGACTTTAATTCTCTGCGCGCCGGGCGCATACGAAAGAATATTCAACAAATTGAATTTCTTAATTCTTGATTCTACCACTGTTCCATAGTTAGTAATTATTTTTTGGATCTTCTCGAATACTTCCGTTTCTTTTCCCTCGTTTAACAAATCTAAATCCAAATCAACAGAATCACGAGTCAAACCATAGAACAATAAAGCAGCTGTACCGCCCTTGAATCCCAAATGGGGAGAGATGGAAGTATCGGAATAAATATCCTTTAAAATCTGCAATAAAATGTTTCTATGCTTTGAGTAATCTAATTTCATATTTTTTCTGGTTTAGAGGGCTGATCGCTTTCGTAATGATCAAAGTATTGCTTAACTTTCTTTTCCATCCGCTTATTATTGTAAATAGGTAAAATCTCGAACACCTTATTCCAATCCAAAGCATTCAAATTATCGAAATGATAATCTTTGCTTACATAAATTCTGTCCAAAAATGCGCGCTCTTTGGTGGCCATAGCGATGTCGTCAGGATGCTCAATGCCGGCTGTATTGCTCAAAACATAATCTTTCATCCGGATAAACGAAATCTTCTGATCTCCGGCCTCAATATCTCTGGTCACATACGAGGCGACAAAAATATTGCCATAAAATTGGAAATTAATTCCGGCTCTTGTTAAAACAGTTTCGAAGCTGATATAAGAGGGGGTATAGATACGGGTCGCCAATTCGAATCTATTGTAATTTTTATCTTTAGCGTAAATACCTTGATGAATTCTTATTAATTTTCCGGTTTTAACATAGTTATTCAATCTGACTCTAACGGCATTCTCGGCTTCTTCACCCCACAACAAAACAACGTCTTTGACTGAAAAGACGGTTTTGGCGGATCTTAATAAAACATCGATGTATTGGCCCTTTGTTGGTTTATTATTCATAATACTGACTGTTAGTTATGTTTAATCCGTAGATTTACCTTTGAATCCGAACACTGTATGATAAAAAGAAAAAT
>PEWS01000020.1:0-3170 GCA_002779355.1 Candidatus Nealsonbacteria bacterium CG07_land_8_20_14_0_80_39_13
ATTAATAATCAACTATCAAGGTCTGAAGTTGAATGCGTTAAGTGTTCGGATTGAGGGGTAGCTGTGGGCCCTAACATCCAGTTAAATTATATGACATAATCAATAAGAGCGCAAGAGCCACGTTCATTGTTGGGTCTGACCCCGCGATAGTAATTCAATCCCTATCAAGTTTTTTTACATTCAATCTTTTTTCTCTCCATCTTCTCCAATCGCTTTGTTTCTTTCTTTACTTCCTTGATATGTTTTTCTGCGGGTAGATTTTCCGGCATCGTTCCGCCAATTTCCTTAATGGTTTGTCTGACCTTTCCGCCCACCATAAAATGAACTTGGGTGGCTGGATGTTCTCCCTGCACATTATCTTTCCTTAATTTTTCATCGGTTTGAGTAATGCGAAATAAATTAGCCGCCAATTCAGTGGATCCGGCTCTATCTAATAATTCCCCTTTCTTTATTCCTTTTCGCCTTTCAATATCCGACAAGGGCATTCCATAAAGACCCTTATATCCGGCATCATTAAATAATCCGAAATGACTTACCCCCGCCCGTTTAGCGGTTCTAAAAAGTTTTGTTATGATTAATGACCTCATTACGAATAAAAAGTCTTTTTGCCGTGTCCGGCAACTGCTCAAAAACTTCCTGTTTCCTCGTTTGTATCGCAAAGTAAGTCTGGGCAAGCGCTATTTCTGTTTTATTAGGGTCTCCATTTTGAGCTATCAAATAGCAAGCGTATCTATCTAATTTATAGTCCCTTACCTCTCTTACCGTGTTTGAGCCAATCCTGACCATTTTCCCTATTCGGTGAAAATGGTTATCCACATCCTGGCCGCTGTTTATGCAGGCGCGAACAGCTCTGACAATTACTTCCTCTGCCCTTTCCCATTTTTCGTAACCCAAAAGGGGCAACAGTTCGCGGGCTTCCCAGTATTCAATTCCATTTTCATCAAATTTTTTAATGCCCTCAAAATTTTTATGAGGAGCCGACGGCGTTATTTCGTTGTTCATAAACTTATTTTACTATATTTTTTCTCACTTCGCTAATTACAGTTTTGCCACCATTGGAATTATAAATAAAAAAAGATTGAGGAATCCCCCAATCGTATGTTCAAAAAGATATTCTTTTCTTTTTGATCATTTCATTCCAGAAATACGGAATGAAAATTGTCGCCCAAGTTAAGGGCAACGCAATTAGGGACAGCCATTGGTTGTCAAAGACTAAATAAACTATCCATGCAATCCCTATGGCAAAAGACAAAAAAGCAAATTAGCCTTACTTGCTTCAGCTATAGCCCTTTTTTCGTCGTCTTTTTCGATATTTTTCTCGTCCATTTTTATTTAATTTTAAAACTTAATTTTACTGCTTTCAATCTCTCAAATTACTCCCCTCTTGTCAAATTTCTTCAAACAAATTATGAATAAAAAACCATCGTGAGGTCTGACCCCGCGATAGCTATAACAAAGACTATCCGCCGTCAAGTTTCTCAAAAACAAAAATCGTCCTGAACTTATTGAGGAACGATTTTTGTTTCTTGCTTTCTATAGTTTTTCTCTGCTTTGCTCCGCGGGCAGGATTCGAACCTGCAACCTAATGCTTACACTTATTCCCATGTTTCCATGAGGCGTGGACTATATCATCACCCCGCAATACTGCGGGGTGCAAGGCGCTGTGAGTCTCTGAACCTTTTCCCCGCCAGAGGCGGGGAACTTGGCTGCGGATTACCATAACCTTTTTCTTTTTTGGTCTTAGGCTTCCCGACAATTCACTTTGTTTTTCAATCCTGGTTACCCAGAAAAGCTGCGATAAATTTCACAGGCATCCGCGCTACCATTGCGCCACCGCGGAACAAAACAGAGAAAATATACTTTTAAAATTACTCAAATATTCCCATAATTTGACCCATTATTTTTCTGTGCAAGTTTACATTGCTTATTGTTATCCTCAAGACACCATATTCGTGTTTTGTTTTTCTAAACCTATTAGGATTGTTTTTAACAATATAACTTTTTGTGAATTGAAGCAAGGAAATCCCTGTTAATTTAGACCAAAAAATTTTCGCTTTCTTTTCACTTAAATTATTGTAAAGATATAAACTGCAACGAAATTTTCCCTCAGGAACGCCGCAAAACCTCCGGAACCAATCTGCCATAAATTTTATTGCCCGAGGATCAGAATTACTAAAACCAACGTTCTTGTCTGCTTTTTCTCCCTCCGCAAAATACATCGCTATTCCGACCATAAATTTATCCCTTTCGGAAATTTTTCCTACTTCCCTTATGCCTTCTTTTAATAATGCTTTGGTTAGTTTTTCTCTTGTTCTTATCTTATTCATCGCAGCGATAATACATCCCCTAAGAGCTCCTGTTCTTTTGTTTAAATACAATTTTTCAAGTTGCTTCTTCGTCAATTTAACATCTCTAACCCATAAACTTACCGAAGATCTGGAGACTTTCAGCTTTTTCTGTATTTGCTTCACAGATACTCCTTTCTTTCTTAATTCTCGAGCTTTCAATTTTAAGTTTAATTTACCTGAATAACCCATTATCTATTTATCTCATCTCGAACCTTGAATGTCAATGTAGTGTATGTCTTATTCTACATTCCAAAATTTTGGCTTAGTATTCGCGGAGTTTTCTGATGGAGTCATGCTCCCTTATCCTCTCTAAAGCCTTAGCTTCAATCTGGCGGATTCTTTCCCTGGTCACGCCGAATTTCTGCCCCACTTCTTCCAAGGTATGAGTCACTCCGTTTCCTAAACCAAATCTCATTTCTAAAATATTTTGCTCCCTTCCCGTCAGGTCAGATAAAATTTCCTGCAATCTTTCCTTAAGTAAATTCCTGGCCGCTTCTACTGACGGCGAAACCGCTTTTTCATCTTCTATAAATTCAGCCAGAACGCTGTCCTCGTCATCATCTCCGACCGGAGTTTCCAAGGAAACAGTCTGCTGGGAAATTTTCATTATATGATGAACCTTAGAAACCTCTAATCCCATTTCAGAAGCAATTTCCTCCGGCAAAGGCTCCCTGCCCAAATCCTGCAGGAGTTGTCTTTTTACTTGAGTATATTTTGATATTGTTTCCACCATATGAACCGGAATTCTGATTGTTCTGGCTTGATCAGCCAAGGCCCTGGTGATCGCCTGCCTTATCCACCAAGTGGCGTAAGTTGAAAATT
>PEWS01000020.1:3181-7181 GCA_002779355.1 Candidatus Nealsonbacteria bacterium CG07_land_8_20_14_0_80_39_13
CTCCAGTCAAATTTTTCAACCGCCCTGAATAAACCGAGATTTCCCTCCTGAATCAAATCCAAAAGAGTTAAATGCGAAGACCTGCCCACATATCTCTTGGCAATTGAAACCACCAATCTTAAATTGGCTTGAGTGAGCCTTTTCTTAGCTTCCTCATCATTATTTTCTATTCTCTTGGCCAGATCTTTTTCTTCTTCAGCGGTGACAAAAGGACTTTTGCCGATTTCTTTCAAATAAATCTGAACCGGATCTATTTTAACAATTCCAATTTTTTTAACTTTTTTGCTTTTTTCCTCAACGCATAAAAACTCTCTGGCTTCTTTTATTTCTATCCCCTCTTTTTCTAAGTCTTCATAAACTCTTTCCAGGCCATCAATGTTTTTTTCCACATTGGGAAAAAAATACAAAATTTCCGAAGAGGTAACAAATCCCCTGCTCCTGCCCCTCTCCAAAAGCTGCTGAAATTTATCTTCCGGAAAAAATTTGGATCTTCTCCTGGAAATTTCCGCTCTTTTCTCGGCCACTTTTCTGATCCTTCTTTCCTTAACCGAGCCTCCTTTCTTTTTCAACTTAACGAGCGCTCTTTTTTTCTTCTTAACCGCTTTCTTCTTTGGCTTATTTTTTTTAACGGTTTTTTTAACAACCTTTTTAACGGCTTTTTTCTTTTTCAAATTTTTTCCTTTTTTTGTTGTCGAAGTCATTGTAGTTCTTTTGTTAATTGATTAAATTTTTCCGTCAATTCTTTTATTTTCCCTGAATCATTTTCTTCTTCAGCCCATTTGATTTCCTGGGAAATGGCGTCAAGCTTGTTTTTCAATTCCAAACAATAAATTTCCCTAAGGCAGGACCGAAGTTCGGCTGAAGCGTCTTCCTTTTCAATATTTTCTTCCTCTGACTCAAGTAAGACACAATTTAAGAAATCAGTCAGATCTGAAGGAAAATTTTCCACATTAAGAGCTTTTTCTTTTTTTAAAATATTGATGATTTCCGCTATGCGTGGAGAAAAACAGGGCATTATTTTCTCCTCCGCCAAATCGGCATCTTGAGGAAATTTAGCCAACAAAATAATAATCTTTCTTTCCAGCATTTCCTTTCTGGATCTTAAAGGAAGGCTCATTTCCTCCTCAATTTCCATTCCCAATGCCTCTTCCTCTAATTTAATCTTTTTCATCTCCTCCAAAACGTCTCTCTCTTTAACCCCGAGCTTGCTGGTGAGTTTCTGGACCCAAAAAGATTTTTCTATTTCGTTGGGAATCTTTTTTAAAATCGGCAATAATATTTTTGAAATATCTTTCTTGCCTTCAAGCGTTTTGGGATCCCGGCCGGAGAAAGCGGACTCAAAATAAAAATCGTAGATTGATCTCGTGCTGTTTATCGCCCCCTGCCACAAAGAAGGGTCTTTGGAAATAATTTCCGCTGCGTCTTTTCCTTCCGGCAGGCGGATGACCTTTATATTAAATCCGGCTTTTTGAGCCAGATCTATCCCCCTCTTAGCGGCTGTCTCGCCGGCAATATCCATATCAAAACCCAAAACTAAATTCTCGGTATATCTTTTCAAGATCTTCAGCTGAAAAGGAGTCAGAGCTGTGCCGGAAGTGGCAACCACATTTTGAGTTCCGGCCTGATGAGCCATAATGACGTCCGTATAACCCTCCACTAAAATACAGGAATCTTCTTTTCTGATATCCACTTTCGCCTTATCCAAACCGTACAATATTCTGCTTTTATCATACAGGAGAGTATTGGAAATGTTAACATATTTAGCTGATTCCTTCTTGTCTTTTTCTTTGAAAACCCTTCCCCCAAAACCAACCGGTTGAGAATTTAAATCGTAAATTGGAAAGATAATTCTCCCCCTGAATCGGTCGTAAAAAGAATCCCTCCTCCCCTTCAAGGCCAATCCGGCTTTTTCTATTTCAAAATTGCTGTATCCTGAAGAAGAAAGAAAGTCAGACAAGCCCTGCCAAGTGTCCGGCGAGTATCCGACCCTCCATTTCCTCAAAGAATCTTCTGATATTTTTCTTGAAAGAAGGTAGTCTTTAGCTTCTTTCCCGGCGGAACTTTCCCACAATTGTTTTTCAAAAAACTTGCAGGACAATTCACATATTTCATACAGCCTCTGTCTTTGGGAAATAATTTGGGGATTTTGTTTTTTTAATTCAACTCCGGCTTTAGCCGCCAATAACCTTAAAGCGTCTCCGAATTCAATTCCTTCAACCTCCTTGACGAATTCAAAAACGTCGCCTCCTTTCCCGCAACCGAAACATTTCCAAAGTTGGCGAGAAGGAGAAACAAAAAAAGACGGCGATTTCTCCGAATGAAAAGGACAAATGGCGCGATAGTTTATCCCGGTCTTCTGAAGCTTAATGTAAGACTTAATAACATCAACTATGTCTAGCCGATTTTTAATCTCTTCTATTGGAGAGTTGAGCATTACGATTTTTTGGTGACTATTTTTATTTGGCTGTTGGGAATAAGATGAATTGCTCCGGTATTGTCTTTGATAACCGTCCGCCTCAAGCTGATCTCCGTAACCGATCCTTCTTTTCCGCCTACCTCCACTTTGTCGCCAATGCGATATTGGTCTTCTAGAATTATAAAAAGGCCGGCCAGAAAATCAGACACTATTTCTTTAGATGCCATTCCCACTGCCAAACCGATTAATCCCGCTCCGGCCAAAAACGGGGCCGCGTTGACTCCAAATTCAGGCAGAATCATCAGGAGAGCGATTATTGAAATCAAAAACTTAAACGTTCCTCCGATAACTCCCATCAATGTTTCTATCCTCTGCTCGTCTTCTTTCTTCACTTTTCCCTTTATCCCCTTCTTAATTATTCTTTCGGCCAAGGCTGACAGAAAACGGACGGCAATAAAAGCCGCTGTTAAAATTAAGAGTATTTTTATTCCGTGAATAAACCAATCTGCCATATTTTTTAAGTTTAGCAAAAAACCCGCCCAAACGCAAAGCCTCCAATTCAATATGGATTTTCTGCTTTATTCAAAATCTTTGCGGAGAATAGTGGAAGACATTAGAACCTACTGGATGACTACCAGCGAGCGGTTCTTTATCCCCAAACTATCGTTAGAATCAGCGATTATAGTATAGCTTTTTTACAGTTTTCAGACCAGAGATTCTGTCATATACGTGTCATAGGGAGCTACGTCTGTTGTCATACGGCATAAAACGACTAAATACCAATACTTGCTACTAAAATTGTTATGGTCTGCATTGATTATCTTAATCAAATCATAACAGGTTATGGATTGTTATAGTGAGCGGGCATACTCCCGTTCTTTTTGTACCCCTTTTTACTCAATTCCCGATTCGGGTAGTGGTAGTTTTGGATTCGCCTTGTTTGAGCGCGGCGGGGATGCCCGTTTCAAAAGGAAGATATTTTGTCCGAAAACTCGTCTTATCGGAAGTCACTGGGGTTATTGTAGACCTCGATGAACAATGGCGCACCTATAAACGACAATGGTGATACCGAGCCGAAAAACATAAACGGATACCTTCGAAGTTCTGGTTTAGTGTGGCTACTACTTGGGTCTATGAACGATTTGTATAATTGAAGCGCGCTCTCATTGTTCAACAGATTACTTATAGTTTTTATCTCGGTTCCAACCGTTAGTCCATAGCCAAACGAAAATATGCGGATTTGTTGCAAAATCTCCTTGTCCAACGATTCAATCGTTTGCGTGATAAACATATAGCCGATTCCGTATTTACGAGTCGTGCGTACAGAATCCACTATCTCGGTAGTCAACTCGGCTATTTGCGGGTCAGAGCTCCCATTGGAAATATAGCGGTGTGCTTCGTCCATTACCACAAGACAGTTCACTTTTTTTCCATCCGTGTACAGGTCTTCTCCAATAGTTTTTATTTCATTTTCAATGATGCGTACAAACATTGCCTTGATGTTTTCGCTTCCTAGTTTTTTCTTCTTTAGGGCGTTCATTACAGCATTGTTCATCTTCTTCACTTCAATTCCTGTGGATGGAG
>PEWS01000021.1 GCA_002779355.1 Candidatus Nealsonbacteria bacterium CG07_land_8_20_14_0_80_39_13
TCGTAACCGTGATGGCATGCTCGGGCAAAGAGGCTTTAAGAGCCGCCATAGAGAACAGCGGAGGGGCAAAAATAGCAGCGGTAACAGTCCTATGGAACTAATGAATATGCCATGGTATTTAAAGACATCTGTAAAATTTATAAACCCCGGGATCCGATCCGCAGGTGTAAGCGTTGGTGACCAAAAAAGAATTGGCACCCCATGGAACGCCATTAGAAATGGAGCGAGCCTGTTAGTTATGGGACGAGAAATTACGGAAGCAGAAGATCCACTTGGTGTTGTCCAAAGAATAAACGAGGAAATCGAAAAAGCTTTAAGCGAGAGAGGTGACGAAAAATGAGCATAGAAGAGGAAGGAAGGATTTTAAGAATCCAAGGAAAGGAAAGTTATGCCGACGATGAGTTAATGAAGTGGCTTAGAGATATCGAAGTTTTTTGGTCTTACGACAAAAATAAGGAGAAAACAGGCGATATGCCACCTCATGCCAAATTAACCTCAGAAAAATGTAGTGACGGTTTTTTCGATGTTGGAAGGGCAATGAAATTTTCTAATGTGCTTCAAATTCTCGTAGGAGAAGCGATTAGAAGAAATCCGGATATTTTCGGCGAACAAGCGAAAGAAACAATAGATTATATTGTTTCTTCAAGCGAAGCAGGAAGGCCGTTCGGTCAAGAATTAGCAAGGCAAATCGGAACAATCTTTACCTACACGGAAAAGAACGACGCAGGAGAACAAATTTGGAAGAGGTTCCAAATTCCTGAAGGAGCAATTGTCCTCCAAGTTGAAGAACTGATAACTACGATGGGAACAGCAAGAAAAGTTAGGGACGCTATTCTAAAAAGCAACCTCCACCAAAAATTTAGGTTTTTGGAAATAAATGGAAAACCAGTGGTCTTCACTTTGGTTTATAGACCCGATGACCTTTCAGAAGAGCATCCTGATTATACGGTAAAGGCGTTGATAAATCGAGAAGTAAAAAACTATGACCCAAAAGATTGTCCGCTATGCAGAAAAGGATCCTTGCCGTTGAAACCGAAATTTGAAGATAATTGGCAAAAACTGAATCAATGAGAGGTAATAATTTATATAGTCGCAGGCTCGCCCAGCGATTTTTTTATTTTCTCCTTTTTAATAAAAAGGAACAGGGTTTTACCTGTTCTTAGAATTATTTTCTTTTTCCCATTTCTTTATCCACCGAGTCTGCGCGCCGGGATTGAGAAGGTATCGGCCACCAACGCTGATTGCATCTGCCCTTACTTTATCTTTTAAGTAACTATAGTCATCATATGTCCATGCGCTTGGCCAAATTACAGGAACTAACCCCTGGTCTGATATTTTTTGAGCCATTTCCCACGTAAAGCGCTGTGCTGGTTCCCCGGAAACTCCGCCATTGCCTTTGCCAAGACGTTTAAAATGTCTGATAATAAAAGAGTTTTTAAACATGTCCTCCGGAACGCTATTAATGCTTATCGCTTCCACATAATCTTTGATTTTCTCAACAATGCGCAAATAATCATGTTTTACCGACAACTTAGCGATAATCGGGAGCGAAGAAACCTCTTTCAATCTCCGACAACTCTCTATAACGAAATGGGTATTTTCGGGGTTAGTCATTTTGACGTTTGGACAAGAAAAATTTATTTCATGCGCCTTGAAGGGAAGTTTGTCCATTATTTTTATCATCTCGACTAATTCATCCGTATTATCGGAATATATTGAATTTATTAAATTAAGATTTTCCCAATCAATGTTCGGCGCATATTCTTTCCACCATCCTTTTAATCCCGGATTCCTTAGCCCGACTGAATTTATTACTCCTCCGGGCAAGGGGATAACCACTAAAGGATTATACCAGCGCAAATTTCCTTGACGTTTTTCCATCGTCAGAGTTCTTATGGTTATGGCCAATAAACGTCTATCAATCTCAATAAGCCTCAACCATTCCAATATATTTTCCCAAGGATAACCCTTGCCATCAAATCCTAATGCTCCGTTAGCAACTACATTATCAAGCGGGTATCCATTGCTTAATCTAATTGTCATCTTTTGGTGTTTTTTTTATTTTTTATTTAAAGGTACATTACAAAAACATTATCATTTAATTATGACCTTGTCTATATTTTTTTTATTGAAATTGGCTGGGATTTGAGGTAAATTTAACCATATGAAGAAACGGACTTTTGTGGCTATAAATTTGCCGGAGAAAATCAGGGAAAAATTGGTTTCCGAACAGAAGGAAGTCGGTGATTTGTTTCCCCAAAGCTCTGATTTTGTCCGCTGGGCAAAAAAAGACAATCTCCATATCACTTTATCCTTTATCGGCAGCATAAACGATGAAGAGATTTTGGAAATCTGCGAAAAAATAAGAGAAATAACCAAAAAGCAGGAGCCGTTTTCAATCAGTTTGAATAAAATAATTTACGGTCCGCCGGGGAAAAATCCGAGAATGATATGGGCGATGGGGGAGAAATCGCCGGAACTGGCATTCCTAAGAAACGAACTGGAGAAGTCATCAAGCAAGCCGATCTCTCCTCATATCACCTTGGGAAGAATTAAGGCTTGGCAATTCGACAAAATAGAGCTTGAGGAAAGGCCTGAAATTTCCAAAGAAATTTTCTTGGATTTTGAAGTTTCATCGCTTGAGTTGATGGAAAGCGAGCTTAAAAAAACCGGCCCCGAATACACAGTTCTGGAGAGTTTTGAATTAGGAAAGGATATAAAAATTGACAGGGAGGAGGAAAAAATGTTAATTTGAGCATATCAATAAATATTAAAAAATATAGTGCGAATATGCACTTTAAAAATTAAATAAAAAATGGAAGTAAAAGGTATGGACCTAAAAGAAGCAGACGGGATAAGCGATCCTTTAGAAAAAAGCATTAAGATTTGGGAATTAATAAAAGAATTTCTCAAAAATTGTACAAGAGCCCAGTTTATAGAGATATCTGATCCCGAAAATAATGTCTTTTCAAGTAAAGAATATCCGCTATGTAAGGAATATCTTGCCAAAGATTGTGAAGGATGCGTCGTTAATAAAGCGACTCATGGCGAACGTTGTTTCAGTACGCCATGGGAAGAAATACTTTATAGAATAACGCCCGAAATAAGGAAGGAGAAATCTCTGCTATTAACAGATGCCGAAAGGGATCATCTTGTTGGCTTTTGCGAAAAACAAATAAAATTCTTAAAATCTTGCAAGGACAAAAAGTTCTGGTAGGCAAAAATAGCTTACTTTTTTATTACAAAAAATTTTTGCAAAATATTTCTTGAATTTTCTGCGAAAAAAGGCTATTCTCGGACTATAACTTACAATTCATAACCTAAAATTTATGTTAGATATAAAATTTATAAGGGAAAATCCGGAGAAAGTTAAAAAATCCTGCCAAAACAAAGGGGTTGATGCTGATATTGACCGGCTTTTGGAAATTGACGGCCAAAGAAAACAAACCTTGCTGGCGATTGAAGACATGAGGGCGAAGAAAAATATCGCCTCCAGGGAAATATCTCAAAGCAAAGACAAAAATCAAAGAGAAAAACTCATTTTGGAGATGAAGGAATTGGACGAAAACAACGACAATCTGAAAGAAAAAATGAAAGGTTTGGAAGAAGAGTTTTATGGCCTGATACGCCAAGTCCCTAATATCCCTTTTGACGAAGTGCCTGTCGGAAAAAGCAACGAAGACAATGAAGTTTTAAGAAAAGTAGGCGAACCGACAAAATTTTCCTTTAAACCCAAGGAGCATTTTGAATTAGGGGAAGAGCTGGACATTATTGACTCTGACAGGGGAACGAAAGTCGCCGGCGCCAGATTCAGCTATCTCAAAGGAAGTCTTGTTCTCTTGGAATTTGCCATTATTAATTTTGTTCTGAACAAGCTGGTCAAAAAAGGGCCTGCCCGCAATGATGCACAAAGCGCTGCGGGCGGGTTTACGCCGATTATCCCGCCGGTAATGCTCAAGGAAGAAATGGCCAGAGGAACCGGCTTCATAGAAGCGGCTGACAGAAACGAAGCTTATTATCTGCAAGATGACAATATGTATCTTATCGCCACTTCAGAGCAAGCTATGCTTTCCATGCACAGCGACGAAACCTTCAATGAAAAAGATTTGCCCAGAAGATATGTCGGTTTTTCCACTTGCTTCAGAAGGGAAGCCGGATCTTACGGCAAAGACACTAAGGGAATTTTAAGAGTCCACCAATTTGATAAACTGGAAATGTTCAGCTTCTGCCTGCCGGAAAATTCTCACCATGAGCATGAAATGTTTTTGGCCACCGAAGAAGAAATGATGAAAGAATTGAAACTCCCTTACCAAGTGATAAATATCTGCACAGGCGATCTGGGTTTTTCAGCGGCTAAAAAATACGACATTGAAGCTTGGCTTCCCGGCCAAAATAAATACAGGGAGACGCATTCAACTTCTAATTGCGTTGATTTTCAAACCAGAAGATTAAACATCCGCTATCGCGATAAAGAAGGAAAAACTTCTTTTGTCCACGCTGTCAACGGAACCGCCTTTGCTTTAGGCAGAGTTATGATTGCCATCATGGAAAATTACCAACAGGAAGACGGCAGTATCTTAATTCCCGAAGTTCTCCAAAAATACACAGGATTTAAGGTTATTTTAAAAAAATGACGAATTTGATAATTCTTCATGGCTGGCAGAGCTCAAAAGAAAAATGGGACAAAACAAAACAGCTTTTGGAAAAACAGGGGATACAGGTAATTATTCCTGATTTACCCGGCTTTAAAAAAGAAACTGAATTGGACAAAACATGGGTTCTTGACGATTATGTTGAATGGTTCAATAATTTTTCCAAAGAATACGCGCCCTTCTTCCTGTTAGGGCACTCTTTTGGAGGACGGGTTGCGATTAAATTTGCCGCAAAATATTCCGCCGACGCCTCCGACGATAATAAATTAAAAGGATTAATATTGGTTTCGGCCGGAGGAGCGGAATTAAGAAAATCTTCTAAAAAAGCCGCTCTTTCTTTCTTTGTTTCCACATGGAAGAGATTTTTTTTCTTTACGAGTTTTTTCCCTGGTTATGAATTTTTCAGAAAACTTTTTTACAAATTTATCGTCGAGAAAACAGATTACCTTGAAGTTAAGGGATTCCTAAAGGAAACGTTTAAAAAAACCATTGAAGAGGACCTGAAACCATTGCTTGGACAAATAAAAACAAAAACTTTGATAATTTGGGGCGATAAAGATAATTATCTTTCCGTTAAAAATGGGTTTTTGATGAAAGAAAAAATTCCCGATTCTGAATTAAAAATTTTCCCCAAAATCGGGCACAGTCCGCACATACAAATTCCTGAAAAATTTGCAGAAACAATAATATCATTTTTAAAAATATGAGCCCTTGCCTGATAACAGCTTTATTCTCCATAATCGCCATATTCACTCCTTTTCCGTGGCTCATCAGAACGGCTAAGGCAGGCCTCTTTTGGATTTACCTATGGCAATTGAAGGAATATCACTTAGGAAGATTTCTGGCTCATTTCCAGACAGAAAAAGGCCAAAAAATCTTTTTTAACAAATTATTTCTTATAAAAATACTTCTGGCAGTTGGCATCTTTTTCCTTGTTTTTTCCGGAATTTTCCGCCAGCAATCTTCGCCGCTTTTCCCTTTCTTCAAATCTTTTTATCAAATTACGGGCGTGATTGTTTTTCTAATTTACATAGTTGAGGCGTACAAAAGCGTTTTAGACTTCCTGAAAAAACAATACAAAAAACCTGTTTTAACAAAAAAAATGTCTTTCCTGATACTAACAGCCGGCATAACATATCTCTCCCTTCTTTTGCTTGTTTTTTCGCAGCCATTTCTCGCCAAGCTTGATTCTTTCTCCCTGTTTCCTTTCCCGATTTTTTTAGCCATACCATTCATACTTCTTTTGCTTGATATATTAACTCCGCTGATAATTTCCCTTATAGTCCTTCTTTTCCAACCCTTAACTGTCTTAGGAAGAACATTGATCATAAATAAGGCTAAGAAAAAAATAGCCGGATTTAAGAATCTGATCGTCATCGGAATAACCGGAAGCTATGGAAAAACATCGGTTAAGGAAATACTATTCGCGATATTGTCGGAAAAATTCAAAACAGCCAGAACAGCTGAACATAGAAATTCCGAAATCGGCATCGCTCAAACTATTTTAGAAGACTTAAAGCCGAAGCATCAGATTTTCATCTGCGAAATGGGCGCTTACTGCAGGGGAGGAATAAAAATGCTTTGCGATATCGTTAAGCCGAAAATAGGAATCCTGACAGGGATAAACGAACAGCATATGGCGACTTTCGGCTCGCAGGAGAACATTATTAAAGCCAAATTTGAGCTGATGGAAGCGCTGCCAGCTGACGGAATAGCCTTCCTCAATGGAAATAACAGATATTGTAAAAATCTTTACGAAAAAATTAAAATTAAAAAATTTCTATATGGCGAAAATGTCGGGCAACGGGGGATGGAAAACATTGAAGGGGCTAAAATAGTTGCCAAAGAACTGGGGATGACCGAAGAAGAGATTTCAAAATCTTGCCAAAAAATTAAAAACAATTTATCGGGGATAGAAATTAAAAAAGGCGCGAACAACTTAATAATTCTTGACAGCACTTATTCGGCTAATCCCGATGGTGTTTTCGCTGATTTAGAATATTTACAAACATATCAGGGCAAGAGAGTGATAATAATGCCTTGCTTGATTGAATTAGGAAGATCTGCCGAAGGGGTTCATCAAAGGATCGGCAAAAAAATTGCTGAAGTTTGCGATTTAGCCATAATCACAACGAGAGAATTCTTTGATATCCTGAAAAAATCCGCTATTGAAAACGGAATAAAAGAAGAAAATATTCTGTTTATGGAAAATCCGACAGAAATTATCAAAAAAATTAAAGATTTTACAAGCCCAGGAGACACGGTACTTTTAGAAAGCAGAGTACCGGAACAAGTAATTAAGTCGTTAAGTAGTTAAGTCTTTATGTTTAAAAAAATTTCTCAATGGTTGAAGCCGATATCAATATCCTTGTCGCCGAATACGGAAAGGGACGATATTTTATTATCTTTTAAATTACTCTTCGGCTGGTGGAGCGCAAAGAATGAAAGTTTGATGGTTGTAAAATTAGAAGAAGAATTTAAAAAATATCTTGGAGTAAAATATGCAATTGCTTTTAACAGCGGAAGGTCATCCCTTATGGCCATCTTAAACTCCTTAAAGCTGGAAAAGGGAAGTGAAATTCTGTTGCAAGCCTTCACCTGCAACGCTGTGCCTAATCCGGTTATATGGTCCGGTTTAAAACCTGTTTTCGTTGATTGCGACGAAAAAACCTTTAATATTGACCTGAAGGATTTAAAAAGAAAAATTACCCCGAGAAGCAGGGCAGTCATAATCCAGCACACTTTCGGATTGCCGGCTGACATTGATGAGATTTCAAAAATCTGCAAAGAAAATAACCTGACCTTAATTGAAGATTGCGCCCATTCTCTCGACGCAACCTACAAAGAAAAAAAAGCAGGAACGTTCGGTAAAGCATCTTTCTTCAGCTTCTCCCGTGACAAAGTTATTTCTTCTGTCTACGGCGGAATGGCTGCCACCAACGACGAAACTCTTGCTCAAAAACTTAGACAAAGACAAGGAGAGGACGGGCCTCTACCGCTTTTATGGGAGATGCAACAACTATTGCACCCTATTTTGATGAATTCCGTGATTTTACCCACATATCGGATAGCGGGAAAGTATCTTCTGATTATTTTTCAATGGCTTCATATACTTTCAAAAGCAGTCCACTGGAAAGAAAAGAGGGGAATGATGCCAAATTACTTCTCAAAAGCAATGTCCGGCAAGTTGGCCCTGCTTGCCTTAAACCAATTAAAAAAAATAAACAGATTCAACGAACATAGAAGAAAAATCGCTAAAATATACTCTGAAGGATTAAAAAAAACTTCTTTTGAATTACCAACAACTCCTCCGGATAGAGAGCATGTCTTTTTAAGATTTACGGTTAAACACCCGGAAGCGCATAAAATCATCAGGAAGGCCTGGCGGAATAATCTTTTAATAGGGGATTGGTACACCAGTCCGATTGCGCCCTTTGACACGAAAATTGAGAAAATAGGATATAAATCAGGAAGCTGTCCTAAGGCGGAAGCACTATCAAAGCAGACGCTAAATCTGCCGACCCATATCAATGTTTCGGAAAAACAAGCTGAAGAAATTATTATTTTTTTAAAAAATAATGGAAATTAAAGAAGTAAAAAATAAAAATGTTTGGGAAAATTTTCTTAGCCAATGCCAAGAAAAAACTTTTTTAAATTCATGGAGCTGGGGAGAGTTTAATGAAAAAATGGGACAAAAAATTTGGCGGCTGGGAGTTTATGAAGAAAGTTCAAAGTTCAAAGTTCAAAGTTCAAAGTTAATAGTAGTCGCTTTGATTGCTAAAATTACTGCTAAACGCGGAACATTTCTTTTAATCCAGCATTTACCCGCAACGAATGAACAAGCGTTAAAAACCCTACTAGAGGAATTGAAAAAGATCGGAAAAGAAGAAAAAGCGGATTTTATCAGGATTGCTCCGCTCTGGCCAAGAGCTGATGAAAATATAAAAATTTTCCAAAAGCTTGGATTCAAGGAAGCGCCTATGCACGCCAATGCTTACGAAGCGACATGGAAACTGGATATTTCTTTGCCGGAAGAAGAACTTTTAAAAAAGACGCGCAAGACAACCCGCTATCTGATCCGCCAAGCGCAAAAAAATACTGATATTTCAATTGAAAAAAGCGAGGGCGAGAATGATATAAAAATTTACCAAGAACTGAACAGGGAAGTGGCTAAAAGACAAAATTTTTCTCCCTTCTCTCATAAATTTATAGAAAACGAGTTCGAAATTTTTTCAAAAAGCAACGAATCTTTATTGCTCTTTGGAAAATATAAAGATGAAATTGTGGCCGGAGCTTTGATTATCTTCTGGTCAGGCATAGGTTTTTATCATCAAGGAGCCTCTCTCTCTAAATACGCAAAGCTTTCCATCCCTTATTTATTGCAGTGGGAGGCGATAAAAGAAGCGAAAAAGAGGGGATGTAAAATTTACGATTTTTGGGGTTATGTTGATCCGCAGAGCAAACACCCTTGGGCAGGCCCGACCTTATTCAAGACGGGATTTGGAGGAGAAAAATATGAATATGTTAAAACGCAAGATTATGTTTTATCATGGAAATATCTGTTCAATTGGATAATTGAAAAAATGAGAAAAATAAAACGCGGCTTTTAAGAGTTTACTTATGGAAAGGAATCGTCAAGGGATAAGGCAGAAGAGTCTGTTTAATCGCAACCCATATAGGGTTAAAAGAAAAAAATCCATTTTAAGGAACGGGGTATTTTGGCTAAGCATATTATCAGTAATGATTATCGCCGGCTTCCTTTATCTTTTCTGCTCATCTGATTTTTTCCAAACCAAAGAAATTAAGATAAGCGGAAATTCAAAAGCTTCCGGCGAAGAAATTGAGAGAATAATTAAAGAAAATCTTAATGAAAAAATCCTTTTCTTCTCCACTGAAAACATTTTCCTTCTTAATTCAAAAAGAATAAATCAGGAAATTTTAAAAAAATTCCCCCAAATATCAGACTTAAAAATCAGGAAAAAATTTTGGGGAATTCTTTCCGTCTCCGTAACAGAGAGGATGGCCATTGCAGTAATTTGCCAGAATATTGAAGAAGAAAATAAAAATTGTTTTTTTGTTGACAAAGAGGGTGTTGTTTTTGAACCCATTGTCAACGCCGTAAATGAAGGAAAGCAAAAATTACTGGGAAATCACCTGAACCTTCCCGAACTGAAAATGAGCTCCCCGACGGACATATTTCTGGGGAAAAAGGTTCTTTGGAAAGAACGGCTGTCTGATTTGTTCAAGACTGAATCAGCCCTTAAAAATATCAACGTAATTATCAGGGAAATTAAAATTATTTCCAACGATAGGGTTGATTTTCAGACAGAAGAAGGATGGCAAATATTTTTTAACTCAGAAAAGGACATGCAGCGGCAGATGACAAAACTAAAGACGATCCTGGAAAAAGAAATTCCGGCTGAAAAGAGAACGGGGCTTGAATACATTGATTTAAGATTCGGTAATTTCGCCCCCTATAAATACAGATCATTGTAGGCGGTAGACGAAAATGGAGTAGCCGATAACCGCAACCGGCTGATACTTGTCCAGCCAGCGATAATAATCAGTCGGCTGGTCAAAACCGTTAATGGCTTCTGCTCTTCCTCCCTGAAGCTGATTTATTGAAACAGCCAGATAGCTTCCTTTTGGAAGCTCTTTTTCATTTTTAGATCCCCACCAAGGCAGATATTTTTCTCCGAAATAATATTGGATATTCCCTCCGCCAAAATAATCAACGTAAATTTTATTTATTCCTTTCTCATCCGTCCATTTTTTCAATCTTTTTAAATCCTGGCCCCAATCAAGATTGGAATCGGTAGCGTAAATATAGCCGTTCTCCGGCCCGCCGGCTATTTCATTAAAGTAAGAGAGGAAGTTGGGATAAATAGCCCAGATTGAAATGGCCTGCCAAACCAAAACTATTCCCAAGGCGGTATATTTTAATTTTGTATAGGGTTTTCCCAGAAAAGGTCTTTCCAAAATTTTAATAATTACCACGCTCACCAGCAAAATCGTAAAGGGAAAAACAGGCATCAAATGCCGGACTCCTATATTAAGGGCGCTGCTGATGCTTGTGGCCCAATAAATCAAAACGAAGGTAAGCATGGCGAATTCCGGAAAATGATTCTTAAGCCATTGGCGCAAACGGCTGAAAGTCTCCACCCAAATCGGCTTTTTGATCATAGAGACGGCATAAAGCAATGAGACCAACAACAAAAGAAGAAATGTTCCCGGAACTTTTAAGGAATAAATAATGGGAAAATAAGTTTTCCATCCCGAAGCGGAAATTTCTCCCATAAAATAAGTTGTATTTCCGGTTGCCCCTCTGTTAAGCACCATTAAAACGCCTAAGAAGTACTGGCCGAATGGCCTGGTGATGTTATTGGAACAGAGCCAAACATCAGCTTTCGCCAACGGTTTCGGTATGGAAGTGGACTCAAGCGTAAGTTTAGCATCTCTTATCTGCCTATCCAGAGGCTCTTTTGAGACATGATATTGGTAAACAGGATAAACAACAAATAACATTCCGACTAATCCGACCAGAATAGATTTTCCGAGATATTTAAAAATTCCGGAGACGGATATTTTTTCTTTATTGGTCCAAAGATAAGCGAATGTGATGATGATAAAAAAGGGTATCAGTAAAATTAAAGAAAACTTCAAGAGCATCGCTGTTCCGAAAGCCAAGCCGGCGAAAATAATATTTTTCCAACAGGGCTCTTTAAGAAAGTTAAGCCAGAATAGAGTAGCCAGAACAACTCCAAAAGTGGCTCCGATATCCGTAGTAACCAATCTGCCATGAGCCAAGATATTGGGTTCTAAACAGAAAAGGAACAAAGACAAAACAGCAACATTGTTTCCGAAAAATTTTCTGGCTGTATAGAATAACAGACAGGCGGACAAAACCAAAAAGAGAATCATCATTGTCCTGGAATAAAGCATCATCAGATCAGGATTGTTCCCGGAATTATACAAAAATTCAGTGGCGATATTAAATTGATGCCACCAGGCAGGACCGTCTTCCATCGCCCACTCGGAACTGTCTTTGGGAAAATTAAGGCCCAGAGACAGCAAGGGGAGAGCGGCCAAATCTTTTATCAGGGGCGGATGTTCGGGGTTCAATCTGTAGTCGTTTTGAGCCAAATAAGAATAACCGGCTGTGATGTGGGCTGTTTCGTCAAAGGTAAAAACATCCTCCTGAATGCTAAAAAAAGCGAGCAGGAACATTATTGAAATCAGAAAGAAAGCGATAAAATTTGAATTTTTTTCAGACATATATGATTATATTTTTTAATTTATTTTGTAAATCCAAAATCCATGTTTTTGTTCTATTTCTCCTTGAGGAAATTTTTGTTTAAGGTCATCCATTATTTTCCCATCATAAAGGGGCGCTATAATCGTCTGCCTTCCGCTGATAATCTGAACCTTATCTAATTCCTCCGCCCTTATATAATCCGAACGCAAATGGCCGAATCCGATTCTTTCAACGAACATAGGAACCTGGCCGGGAATTGAAATCCCATAAAGAGGCTCTTCGGCTCTATTTACAACAACGTATTTTAAGGTATCTTCTGGCAAAGAATTCATAAACCAGCCGATGTTGTTGTATTTGTCGGTGAAGGCGCTTTTAACTTCAGAATTTTTCGCCCATTCAATAAAATATTTTTCAAACTCCAGACCGGCGACGCCGGCTAAAAAAACGAAACTGATCAAAAACAAAAGCTTTTTATTTTTAATAAAACGATTCAAAAATTCAAAAGCTCTCCAAGCCCCGACTCCGACAAAAATATAAATAACGGGAATAACTCCGATGACGCGCAAAGCATGGGGGATGCCCTCAAAGGTTAAAATACCGGGCAGGAGCATAATAAAAAACCAGAAAAAAGGAAAAGAAAAAACATTGAACGAAATTAAATCTTTCTCCTTAATGGAAAGCAGAAGTTTTTTAAAGCAAAATGCTAAACCAATTAAAAATAACAGACCGACCGGAAAAATAAGCATCGGATGTCCGGCGACATTGTGGCGCCAGTTGGGATCGCCATAAACATTGAACATCCCCAAGTGAGCAATCAAGCTTATGGCAAACTCCTTGGGCGGATTTGGCTGGCTGAAAATAAGAACACTGTCTGTCCGGGAAGAAAAATACTGCGGATTTTTCAAGAAATAAAGCCCGATGGGCAAGGCCGTGGCAAAAACAACAGCGAAGAATAGAAAAACTGATAAAAGGGTTTTTTTGAATTCTTTCTTCTTTAAAAAAGCGACCAACCAGAGAAAGATAACCGTGGCGAGAAGAAAGATGGCCAGACGAAAAGAAATATAAGTGTAAAATCCCAGACCGAAAATTATCCCGGCTAAAATAAAATGTTTGATTTTTTGCGTCCTAAAAGCGCGAAATAAAAAATAAAAAGAAAAAACAAGGATGAGCGGAAGCATAATTGCTCTAAAAGATATACGGCTGAAATTTATGTGCCAAAAAGAAACAGCCATAAAAAAAGACGAAAGAAGGGAAATAAGAACAACCTTGTTTTCGTCTTTTAAAACAAATCTGAATAATTCTCTGATAAGTAGGAAAAGGCCGAAGACTGTTAAGACTCCCACTAAAACGGAAACGAGCTTAAACGACCATATTGATATACCGAAGACGGAGAATGAAAGCCAAATCAAATTAAAGAAAAGCCCTTCTCGGCCGTTGTTGTCCGGATAAAAAACTTGGCCGGGGTTAGTAATGGCTTCATTGGCATTCAAGGCTTCGTCGGGATAGATTCCCGGCGGGATGGTGTCAATCTGCCAGAGGCGGAGAAAGGAAGCCAGTAGGACAATAACGATTAAAAAAAATATAGCTTTTTTAGTCATCAAACTTTTTAGTTATCTGTTAAATTTATTTTACCAAATAATAATAAAGCAAGCAAAAATCCGGCGAAGCTTAAGGGCGGGCAGACTGTTTACCCCCCCCCACTCATCCCATCCCATGTTGCCGTCTGCGTTGACGTGTTGACGTCTGTGTTGACGACGTCTGTGTTGACGTCTGACGTCAACATTTCAGACGTCAACATTAGTTTACAGGGGTCAGACTCCTGCGGAATTGAACACTGTGAATTTGACAAAATGATAAAAAATTGCTTAAATAATAACACTATAAGAACCTTAAAAAATTGGTAAAACTATTTGATTCAGCCGATGCGCTGCGGAAAGCCTTGGAAAAACACAAAATAATCTGTGTTGGAGATATTAAAATAAAAAAAAGAATGGAGGATATCTGTGTGATTACAAGGAAGAAAATAAAACAGAAAAGAGCAAATTTTTCTATGATGATAAGTTCGGGGAGATGTGGCAACTCCTTGGGGAAATAATGTAAGGATGAACAGGGTGAGCAAATTGCTTATCCCTTTTTTTATTTCAAATTTTTGTTTCCATTGTTTCTCATCAATGGCAATCAGTCCTTTTATCAATGTTTTCCAGATTGAATTTAAGGTTAAGAAGAAATAAAGTTAGATTAAGTCATTGAGTGATTTAATAAAATTATGGAGAACAAAAAACAAATCGCAATCTTTGAAGGGAAAAAAAATCGTCGGATTTGGGACGAAAAAGAGGAAAAATGGTATTTTTCCGTTGTTGATGTTATTACGGTGTTAACGGACAGCATTAATCCTCGCGACTATTGGTTTAAAATGAAGATTAGAGTAAAAACGGAAGAAGGTTTTCAGTTGTCGACATTTTGTCGACAACTGAAATTTTTATCTTCTGACGGAAAATATTATTCAACCGATGCTTCTGATATAGAAGGAATTTTAAGAATAATTCAATCAATTCCATCGCCTAAAGCCGAACCGTTTAAACTTTGGCTTACTAAAGTGGGATACGAAAGAATCCAAGAGACAGTTGACCCGGAAAAATCAATCAATCGAGGAAGAATAAATTGGCAAAGAATGGGTCGGAGTCAAAAATGGATCCAGAAAATTTACGCGACCATATGACAGATGCGGAATTGGTTTTTACGGCTTTGGTAGAGCTTTCTACCCGTCAAATTGCCGAAACTATGGAGGCGAGGGGATTGGAGGAAAATAAAGTTCCGGCCAAAAAAGGAGGTGGGGTTGCTAAAAACGCGCGGTTGGAATTGGAGAGTAAAACAGGCAGAAAAGTCGTCAGCGGAAGAAATTTCCTGCAATCTCCCAAGAGCGTCAAAAAATTAAACGAAAACCATTAAGCGAAAAAAATAAATAAAATTATG
>PEWS01000022.1 GCA_002779355.1 Candidatus Nealsonbacteria bacterium CG07_land_8_20_14_0_80_39_13
ACGCTCATTATCTGTTATATGTGTAAAATTTTTCATATTTTTCTTTTTATCATACAGTGTTCGGATTCAAAGGTAAATCTACGTTATCAAAATTTTCTTTTCTTTCATTACCATTATAACCATTACAATTAAGATTAGGGATCATTTTGTTAAAGTCCTATATTTTTATTAGAAAATTTAATAATTTGATGATTATATTCTATCCCGACCCGCCATCATATGCAAATATTAAAACAGCGGATATCCCCCGTCCGCTGTTTTGCTTGAGAATTTTGTCATTAAAAATTAGAGATGGTATGTGACCCTAAGGGGAGTCGAACCCCTGTTGCCGCCGTGAGAGGGCGACGTCCTAGCCATTAGACGATAGGGCCTGGCGAAAATTTTCAATTTTCAATTTTAAATTTCTAATGACTATAAAAATCCTAACTTAAAAATTAAACGAAATCAATTTTTTCAGTCAGTGTAGTCGGGCGGGATTTGCTGATAATTGATGATGTATTGGGTCAGATCGCGGAAAATAGGCATGGCTGAATACTCGGCTGTATTAGCTTTTGGATTATCAAGCTTGACCAAAATTAAAAATTTAGGGCTGAAAGCCGGAGCAAAACCGATAAAGCTTTGTATTGTTTCATCAGAATAACCTGACTTATTAATCCCCAAAGCCGAATAAGAAACTTGAGCGGTTCCGCTTTTGCCGGCGACATAATACCCTGGAATCCGAGCCGCTTTGGCATAGCCTTTTTCTATTACACTCACCATCATAGCTGAAACTTGAGAAGCAGTTTTGGGCAATATAATCTGCTCTTTGCTATTTACCTCTTTTTCTTTCCCATTTGCGTTTTTTACCAGATGAGGAATTGTCATTACTCCTTTATTGGCTATGGCTGAATAAGCCCGAACTAATTGGATAGGCGTCATTTCAATGCCTTGGCCGAAAGAAGCATTAGCAAGGCTTACCTCATATCCTTTTTTTAATTCACTGTTCTCTGAATAAATTTCATTTAAGTCAATTCCGGTCTTTTCAAAAAGTCCGAATTTCTCAACATAATTCATAAAAATTTTGTGGCCTATCTGCGCTTCAGCAAAAATAGCTCCGGTATTAATTGATCTTTCCAGAACCGCCGTCATTGTTTGCTCTCCCCAGACCCTGTTGGCATAATTTCTGATGGTATATTTTCCTATTTTAACTGCGCCTGTGTCTGTATATTTGGTTTCCGGCATAATTTTATCTTCATTTAAAGCTACGGCCATAGTTATCGGCTTCATAACCGAGCCCGGTTCAAATATTTTCTCGGTAATTCCATTTTGAAAAACACCCAAATTGTCTTCTTGAGCATAATCTGCATACTTATTGGGATTAAAATCAGGAAAATTAGCCAAGGCCAATATATCTCCGGAGCTCGGTTCCAGAACTATTATCTGCCCCTGCTTAATATCCAATTCTTCCTTGGCTTTTTCAAGCAAACTCTCGGCCTTAAATTGAATACTGTAATCCATGGTTAAATTTAAATCCTTTCCTTCGGCAAGTTCTTCTTCATAATGCCCCTCCAAACCATATTGTCCGCTACCTTGATAATTCAGAAAGCCTGCCACCTGCGAAGCCAATGTTTCTTGAGGATAATATCTTCCTATCTTTTTAGACATATAGACGCCATCTTCCTTAAGATTTAAATCGGTTAAGGATTTTATTTCTTCTTCGGTCAACTTACTTTTAATGGGAGCGTAAAGGGTGTCAGGGGTTTTTAATTTTTCCAAAACAAGAGCTTCTGGAAGATTAAGAACTTCGCTCAATTTCTTAGCCGTTTCTTCAACATTCTTTACTTTCGGCGGAGAAGCAAAAACCATAGTCCATCCTTTATTAATGGCCAAAGGCTCTCCATTTTTCAAAAATATTTCTCCTCTTTCTTTTTGCCCTCCATTAGGAGAATAAAGAAGCCCTTGAGAAAGGGCTTTATAAAAGTCGTTTTTTGAAACCTGAAGGGAGAAAAGCTTGGCTGTTAAAGCTATCGAGAGGAGAAAGAGAAGAATAAAAATTATGTTTATCCTCCAATTGCTCATTTGTTTATAGCTACAGGGTTTCCTGAATTTTGGATATATTTTACTTGATTGGCTTTTTCAAAATTGCGACCGGATAAATAGCCACCCACATTAGCCAAAGAGCCAGCTTTAGAAAGGCTTATCGCCAAAGATTCATTTTCAGAAGAAAGATCGTGTATTTTTTGCTTGCTCTCCTTAACAAGGTATATTTCTTCCGTCAGGCCGTTCACCTGCAAGATGTAAATCGTCAAAAGAGATAACAGCAAAACAAAAGCTATTGTCCAAAAAAATTTCACGCTTAGTTCCAATTTGATCCCTGTGTTTATTATTGATTGGCTTAAGGTTAATGATTTCATTTGTTTTTAATTTATTTTTTTAGCTAATCTTAATTTTGCTGACCTTGAACGAAGATTATTTAATATTTCTTCCGGAGACGCTATTATCGGTTTCTTTGTTAAAATTTCCAGATGCTGTTTTTTTTGCTCTTCCCTAAAAAAGTTTTTTACAATTCTGTCTTCCAAGGAATGAAAAGAAATTATTGCCATCCTTCCGCCTACTTCTAAGACTTCCATCGCTTGAGGCAGAACCATTTCCAGCGCCTCTAATTCCTTGTTGACGGCGATTCGGAGAGCTTGGAATGTTTTAGTGGCCGGGTTTATCCCTAATTTATTTTTTAAAGGAATCGCTCTTTTTATTATTTCCGCCAGCTGGAAAGTTGTTTCTATTTTTTTTCTCTGTCTGGCCTCTTTTATTTCTTTAGCTATTCTTTGGCTGAATTTTTCTTCGCCATATTTTTTTAAAATTTCTTGCAGTTCCGGAAACGTCCATTTATTTATTATTTCTTCGGCTGTTAATGCGTTATCCATGCTATATCTCATATCCAGAGGCTCGTCTTTTAGAAAGGAGAAGCCCTTGCCACTTTCTTCCAAATGCCAGCTGGACATTCCCAGATCCAATAATATTCCTGAAATCGGACCAAAGCTGTTTTCCCTAACTATCTCTTTTAAATTGGAAAAGTTTTCACAAATTTTTATCAAGCGATTTTCATTTACGTCTTTCAGCGACTCTTCGTCTTGATCTATCCCCAGAACCTTGCCGATCGGCCTTGTAAGCTCCAGAATTGCCATACTGTGTCCTGCCTTTCCCAGTGTGCAGTCAATAAAGTTTTCATTCGGCTGCGGATTTAAGTATTGAAGGACTTCTTTTTTTAGAACAGGAATGTGCGTCATTTTAAATTCCCAGTTCTTTTAATTTTTCAGCCATACTTCCGACTTCTTTTTCCGTTTTCTTTTTGTAAGCTTCCCATGCTTCTTCGTCCCAAAGCTCCAATCTGTTATATAGCCCGCAAACCACTACATTCTTTTTTAATCCGGCATAGGTCTTTAAGTATTCAGGAACAAGCGCTCTTCCCAGTTTATCAAGGTTAACGGACATGGCTCCTGAAAGCATAAGTCTGGCGAATCCCCTTGCTTCCATCTGGCCGGAAGGAAGCTTTCCCAATTTTTCAGACATAACGTTCCATTCTTCTCCTGTATAGACAACTAAGCAATTTTCTATTCCTTTGGTGATGATAACTTCTTCTCCCAGTTCCTTTCTGAACTTAGCCGGCAGAGCCAGTCTTTTCTTCGTATCTATTGTGTGTTTGTATTCCCCAATGAACATATTAGTTATCCCCAGTTTTGATTAGTTATCCCACATTTATCCACAACCTACCCTTACATGTTATTTATACTCCACTTTATAGGGTAAAGTCAATCAAATTCCACCACCCTTAATTTACGAACAAAATTAAGCCTTATCCACAGGTTATACACAAAGCGCCCATTTCCCCAAATAAAAAATCCCGGATAAAGATATATCCGAGATCGTTTCAGTAAAGCCTTACAAGCTCCTGAGCTTCTTTATTTACATATTCCGTTACTGCTTCCCATATTTCTTCTTCGGGGAAGTTATACATGTGGGAATATGTCCTTGCCCTGTCCTGACATCTCTTTTGGATTACTTGAAGCTCGTCCTTGCCGATACGCTCATTGAAGTACCCAACCTCCGGTTTTGTCAGAAAGAAATATAATACCCAGTAAACATCGCTGTGTTTTATATTTTTGTTCATTTCCACAAAAGCGCCGATTTCTTTTTCGAAGATTTTCCGTATTAGCCATTTTTTGCACCATTTTGGCGTAAGTCCCGGCCGAATATACGGAAGTGCCATAAAGGCCGTTGCCGTTATATATATCAGGCTCAGCACCGCTAATACAAGAATCAGCGTTAATCCCCATGGTTCATTCATTATTATTTCGTATATCATTTCCTTATTCCAGCTTTTTATATATTTTTTAATTCAATTATTTTTCTGTTCCGGCTCCGGCTGGACGGGATATAGCTACTTACGAACAGAAAAATTGCGCATTGTCTCTCAATGGACAATTTTTCTGCCCGCAAGCTATATTTTTAATGTGCTAAATTCGTTCCCGAATATGCTTAAACATTAGCACTCTTTCTTATTTTTGTCAAACTTAAAATCTTACGGAGATCTTACGAAGACCGGGTCTCTATTTATTCATTTCGGATAGAGACAAATCCGCCTCTGACCAGAAGCTCGTTGTTAATGAATAATTAAGGAAAAGTCGGTGGGGTTTATTCCAATAATACTCCCCCGCTTTATTTCTCCGGAAAGCATAGCCGAAGCCAAAACATTTTCCACCTTATCTTGAACAACCCTTTTCATTTCTCTGGCGCCGAATTTCGGCTCATAGCTTAATTCAACTATTTTTTCTTTCAGTCCCTCGGAGAATATAAATTTAATATCTTTCTTTTCCAACCCCTTAGCTATACCCTTAAGCATCAACTCGGAAATATCCATAAGATTTTTTTTGGTCAATGGCTTGAAAACAACCACAGCGTCAAATCTGTTGATGAATTCCGGTCTGAAAATTCCTTGAGTGAAAACATAATCAAGAAGCTTTTCCTTAACCTTGCCCCAGTCTTCTTTGTTTTCCAAAGCGTCTAAAATTATCTGATAGCCGGCGTTGGATGTGGCGATGATGATTGAATTCTTGAAATCGCATTTTCTCCCCAGCCCGTCAGTCAAACGGCCATCGTCCAAGACCTGAAGAAATAAATTCAGAATATTGGAATGGGATTTTTCAATCTCGTCCAGCAAGATTAAGGAAAAAGGATTTTCTCTTATGGGCGTCGTCAATAGTCCTTCTTCGTCCGCTCCGCCGATAAGCCTGGTTACATCAGAAACGCTTTGAAATTCCGACATATCAAGACAGATCATTTTCTCCTGCGAGCCGAAATATATCTCGGTCAAAACCTTGGCAGCTTCGCTTTTCCCCACTCCGCTCGGCCCAAGAAACAGAAATGTCCCCATAGGTCCTTTTTTATCTGAAACACCTGATCTGGCCCGCCTTAGGGCAGTGGAAGTTTCCCTCACCGCTTCCTCTTGATTGATGATTTTACTATGAATCAGATTTTCCAGATCTATCAGAATTTCTTTTTCCTTCAAATTCATTTCTCCGACAGGAATGTGAGTCTTATCCGAAAAAACTTTGGCGATATGCTTCGGCAAAAGAACAGGATCTTTGGTCTGGGATAAATAAATCATTGCTTCATCAAGCAATTTTATCGCTTTTTCCGGAAAAAACGAGGCTGGCATATATTTATCGCAAAAGACGACAATATTACGAAGAGCCGGAAAAGTAATGAACTTTTTATACTTCCTCTCTGCCTTCAAAGCGAGCTCTTCCAGAATCATCAAGATCTTTTTTTGAGACATTTCCTGCAACTCTATTTTTCCAAAAAAAGGCAGAAGAGAAGAATCCTGCTCTATTTTTTTATGAAATCCGGCAAAATCGGTAATTCCTATAAAATTAAATCGAGGAATGGAAAGGTAAGAAGAAATAATTCCGGAGACATCAATTACCCCGGGCTTAGGAGTTACTTTCCCGATGAAATTATGAAATTCATCAATCACTAAAACGATATTGCCGGCCTTAGCTGATTCATGAAAAATTTTATCCAGAACAATTTCCGCCTCATCAAGACTGTTAATTTTAGTTGCTAAAAAAGTTAAATCCAACTGGATAAACTTCCTATAATTTAATTCAGGCAGGCTTTCGCCCAGAGCACTTCTCCTTGCCAACTCTTGAACAATGCTTTTTCTGGCGCTTCCCTTTTCACCGATTATCAAGATGTTTTTCGTTTCCTGTCCGCCTAAAATTCTCTCTGCCGCAACAGCCTCTTCCTGCCGACCAATCATTTCCGGAAACCCCTCTGCCTTAATTTTCTCCGTCAGGTCAATTGAAAACTGATCCAAGAGCGGAGTATAGCCGAAAGACCAGCTCTTCGCCAATGACCCAAGTCTTATCAGTCTTTTCCATTCCCAGAATCTTTTACTCTCCCCTATTTTATTTTTCAAATATTCCAGCCACCAGACAAGATTTTCAATATCTTCCTTTTTAGTTTCCGACTCAATCAATATTTTTTTAAAAAACGAATCGTATTCAGCTAAGGCAATAAGCAAATCCCCTTTTTCTACCTTATCGTGCCCTCTTTCCCCGGCTTTCTTAATGGCCAAAGTTATTATTTCCTGAAAATTAGCGCCACCGGCCTTATCGTTCTTATTTTGCTTAATTTGTTCTCTAAGATTTTTCTTTAAAGAGGTTATACTTATAAATTCTCGGCTGAAAATAAAATTGAGTTCAGGATTATCTTTCAAGAGAAAGTAAAAAATGGCGGTTGAATTTTCTTTCGCTTTTAAGATGGCTTTGGCGGCCTCAAGACTTAAAAATTCAGCCAGATTGAATTCGTCGGGGATTTTATCAGTTAATTTATAGCGGACATTCGGTTTTTTCAGTTTTTGGGTGAAGAATAAATCTCCGACCAGAAAAAATAAATACAGAGCTAAGGAAATTGTTGAAAAGCCGAGTATGTCTGAAAGGGCAGGAATCTCAATGCTGTCTCCTAAAAAACCGAAAAGGAACAAAAGAAAACTCAAGAGAAAAGAAAGAAAAGAAAGTTTTCCAAGAATTCCGGCAAATTTAAAAAATGGCCAGTTTTCCCATACGAGCGCTTGAAATATTTCCGCTTTTCTGATGTTAAAATTAATCATAAATTTAAGATAATAACCTTAAGCCGAGCGAAATCCCGAAGATTATTAATAACGGGATGGCCAGCCAAAAAGCAAAGAGAAATGCCCCTGCCAATATTAAAAATGCCTCAATTACAATTCCGATGATTATCAAAAAAAATCTGACAATAGCTCCCAATATTCTGAATATTAAATTTGAAAATCTGTCTTCAAGGAATTTTCCTATTTCAAAACCCCTGCTTGAAGATGACGAACTATATCTCTTCCATGGAGAAAAAAAAGTCTTCAGCATTAATCCAATGGAAAAATAATTCAAATTAAACAAAAGAAAATTTCTCCATCCCTTAAGGATATTTTGAGGCATTTCCCAAAAATACCAAATAACCCACTTTATCGCTATATTAGTCATATGTTTTTTATGATTGGTTTATCGGCAATTCAATGTAGAAAACAGAACCCTTGTTATTGCCTTCGCTTTTTGCCCAAATCTCCCCTTTTAAATTCTTAATAATTCTGGCTGAAAGATACAATCCTATGCCTACGCCTTCGGCGTTGATTTGCTTGACATTCCTGCCTCTTTCAAAATTCTCCCTGAACATATTCTTCATTTGTTCTTTTTCTATTCCTATGCCGGTATCCTTAACTGAAATTAATATATTTTCTTCGCCCTTTAAAGAAATCTCTACTGTTATTCCTCCTTTTTGCGTATATTTTATGGCATTATTAACCACATTATATATTGCCTCTTTTATTTTATCGCGGTCAGTAGTTATTTCAGGAATAACGCCTTTGGCTGAAAATTTAATATATATTTTCTTCTTTTCTTTTTCCGGCTCCAATTCTTTGATAATTTCCTCCATAACCGCTTTCATTTGAACTTTCCCCATCAACAACGAATCTTTTCTGGTCTCCATCTTGGCAATGCTTAGGAAATTATTGGCTAATTTTATCAGTTCTCTGGAAGACTCCAGTATTCTGCTGATTTTTTGTTTCGCCTCCTCGTTAATCTCTCCGAAACTTCCTTCAAGCAATAAACTTGAGTAGCCCTGAATCGCAGTTAAGGGAGTTCTTAGATGGTGCTGAACAGAGAGCATAAATTGGTCCTTGGCCTCGCTCAATTGCAC
>PEWS01000023.1 GCA_002779355.1 Candidatus Nealsonbacteria bacterium CG07_land_8_20_14_0_80_39_13
TATCAAGGTCTGAAGTTGAATGCGTTAAGTGTTCGGATTGAGGGGTAGCTGTGGGTTTTTTATTATACTGAAATCATATATCAAAACCCAATCCCCGTCAAATTAAAATCAGAGCTATAGGCTCTGATTTTTTAAACTTTAAAATATTTTAATCTTATAGCGAGAATTAAAATTATAAAACAAAATAAGAAATTTAATCCCGTTACTGTTTGCAATAACAAATCGGATGTCGCCATCATCATGTACAGAAGGACGATGCCAGAGCACAGAGTCCAAATAATATATGAATTTATATTCGCACTAGGCCTTTTACGATGATATAAATCTTTTATTGTCGGCAGGTATCCCAGTACAGTGACCACCCCTGTCCCCGCATAAAGAAATGTTATGATTCTCAACAGCAAATCCATGTTGGTTTAAAATTCCCGTATTAAATTCTCTTTAATTTCCTTCAACATCCCCGTAGAAAAATTTCGAATTAAAAAATTTTTCGAAATTTTTTAGTTAACCCGCAGATATTTTCGAAATTACTCTACGGGGCATAATCTTAGAATATCATATTTAGCATCAAAGATTAAGGAAAAAAATAAAATACTTGGTAACTCAGCTATAGCTTGCTTACCATGGATCGACGATTAAATGACTGAAAATAAAAAATTGGGGAATCCCCCAATCAAATGCATATCAATATTACGGAGTCCACTAGAACCAAATCTTCAACCATTGTATTTTCGGAACGGATTTTCGACATTATTTCGCTCCTTTTCTTTTTCGTGAAAACATCCATAATGTTTATTTTTTTGCGCCCTGTGGATAAAACTGCTTTGAGTTTCGGTTTTTATTCGGGTATAATTAAATTATAGCGCAAATAAATTTTAACATCAATATGCAAACGCTCACAAAAAAACAAAAACGGGTTTTTAATTTCATCAATGATTATAGAGAGGAAAACGGAATATCTCCCACTATTGAAGAAATAAGGAGGGAAATGAAACTCAAGGCTGTGTCAACGATACATGAGCACATAGATACGCTAAAGAGGAAAGGTTTTCTTTTAAAAAATATGAATTCCACCCGAAGCATCGTTCCTAAAAAAAAGATAAGGACGATTATTGACATTCCAATCGTTGGCAAAATAGCCGCCGGACATCCCATAGAAGCTATCGAGGATTTTCAGGAGACTATACCTGTGCTGAACCCTGCCATAAAAAATTCAAGAGATTATTACGCCCTCCGCGTTGTAGGAAACAGCATGATCGGCGAAGGAATTTTTGACGGCGATATCGTAATAATCAAAAAACAATCAGTCGCGAAAAACGGCCAGACTGTCGTTGCGATTATAGACGGAAATGAAACAACGCTCAAAAAGCTTTATAAAGAGAAAAATAGGTTCAGGCTTGAGCCAAGAAACCCCAGCATGCTCCCGATTTTCAGAAAAGAGGTTGAGGTAAGGGGCGTAGTGGTCCAAATAATAAGTAATATTTCCAACTCTCCGGAAGAAAAAATTCTAAAAAAAACGAAGCGTAGCCTCAAAACCCTTGATCTTTTCGCCGGCATCGGAGGAATACGCCTCGGCTTTGAAAAAGCCGGCTTCAATACTGTTTTCGCCAACGATTTTGACGAACAATGCAAACTTACTTACGATTTGAATTTTCCAAGATCGAAACTCGTAGTTGAAGACATCCGAAAAATAGGAATGGACGATCTGCCGGAATTTGATTTCTTGCTCGGAGGTTTTCCTTGCCAGGCGTTCTCTATCGCCGGATATAGGCAAGGATTTAACGATGAAAAAGGCCGGGGCAATTTATTTTTTGATATTGCGCGCATTATCGACGCCCGCAAACCAGAAGGATTTCTTCTTGAAAACGTCAAAAATTTAAAAAGTCACGACGGAGGAAAAACTTTTAAAATAATAGAGGAAACTTTAAAAAATCTCGGATACCATATAAAAGCAAAAGTCTTGAATAGTATGGAATACGGAAATATTCCGCAAAATAGAGAACGAATTTATATCGTAGGTTTTAAAAACGAACGCCATTCTGATGATTTTTGCTTCCCTGAACCAAAGAAATTGACTAAAAGAATCATTGACTTGCTGGAAAAAAATATTCCGGAAAAATATTATTACAACGGAAAACCTTTATACGAAAAACTAAAAAATTTCGTAAAAGAAGAGGGAAGAGTATACCAGTGGCGCAGGCAGTATGTTCGAGAGAACAAAAGTGGCGTCTGCCCGACACTTACGGCAAACATGGGAATGGGAGGCCATAATGTGCCGATTATTAAAGACAAAAAAGGTATTAGAAAATTAACTCCGCTGGAATGCGCCCGCATCCAAGGCTTTCCGGAAAGCTATAAATTACCGAATATTTCGGATTCAGCGCTATACAAACAATTTGGAAATTCTGTGAGCGTCCCCGTGGTTGAGGCTGTCGCAAAACAAATGATGAGAGCGATGGAAGGTTAACTTTGCCAAACTTTAATATTTTTTCCCATCGGTTTGATTTTGTAAGCCTTTATTATGTCGTCCATAATGCTGAATCTCGGCCTTCTCTTCTCTTTCTGCTGGCGTTTCATAGTCTGGCCCTTGTTCACCTTATTCTCGTAAATTAATTTATTGGGTATTTTATAGACATCAAAAGTTCCGTCAGGATTGCCATTATTATAAAAACTCATAAAATATAATCTGTCCCACTCGCTCTTTGGGCCGAAAGAACTTAAATCCGACTTAATACTGCTGGCTTTAATTTGCTCCCGTTCTCCGGTTTTTAAATTTATCGTATCAAAGGAAACAGACCCCTTGCCCTTTAATTTTCGCTGGCATCTGGCTGATTTGGAAAATATGCAAAACATCCCCTCTGATAACACCTCGGGAATATTTGTCTTCCTCCCGTACTTGCCCAAGCCATTGTTTAATTTAACCCAAACATCAAAAAGTCTCTTGAAAACTTTTGCATCATGGCTGTCGAAATAAGCAACTTCTATCTCCATGGCTCCATTTTTTGTTTTTACTGTAAAATTTCCTAATTTCATGATTTTTAAAAAATATCAGCAATGTTAATTAGCGTCTTTTAATATCTTTTCGAAGTTTTTGGGGAGGTTGTGGCGCTTGTTCCAACTTTCTAAAATTGCTTTTGATTTTTTCTCCAAGGTTTTTTCTCCGTATTTGGGCAGAATTTCCTTCTCAAAATACCCCAGTAAAATCGGCAAAGAAGACAAATGAGGACTGGCCTCCTTTTCCTTCTTCCATGAGAGATATAAGGCGACGAGGACTTCTTCGTGGGTTCCAACACATTCAAATGGTTTAATCCCCTTTTCCCCGATAAGCTCTTTCAAAATATTCAAAAGATTTTTATTTCCAAACAAATCCTGATTAAAAATCTTCTCCATTCTGCTTTTCTCAACAAAAGGGTAAAGAATCAGCCAAGCGAAAAGACATTTAGAACAATTACCGCACCACTTCCCTGTCGGCTTCTTTGTTCCGGAAGCGGTTTTATAAGCCTCATTACAACTCATAAAAATTGGAAAAAATTTTGGGAAATCAGCAAAAATTCTGGCTATTTGTATTTCATTCAAAGGCCTCAAAAAACTGAAGTATCCAAAATCCTCAACCAAGTATTTCTTGCAATAATCCTTAAACCTCTTTTCAAAATCAAAGGTCTTGGAATACTGATGGTTGATGATTTTGCCGAGATACTTTACGTTTCCTTCATTGGAACTGCTCTCTTGAGAAATAGCGACATACCTATAATTAAAAATAACAGCTATCAAAATGCTTAAAAAAGACAAGTAAGCGGAAAAAGGAGTGTGGCCATTGAGAAACCCTGCCCTATTTAACTCCAATAATTTTTTGTCTATCTCCCTCCTGATGATAATAAAATTCCTACAACCGATTCCTTTGATAACGCGCATGGCTGTTCCAGTCGGATTTAAGCAAAAGGAGCTTAGCTCATTTTTAGTTTCTTTAAGGACCTCAAAAGTAACTATTGAATCTTTTCCTCCGCCGATCGGCGCCAAAACTCTATTCTTTAATTCAATTTTGTCAGTTTTAACGAATTTTTTAGTCATATCGGATAGGATTCTCAAGGAATCAAAGTCAAAATCAATTTTATTTTCATAAAAAAATTGTCCCAGTCCCTTTTCCATCAAGTCTTTCCACCACTTAACCTGACCAGCATTAAGGAAACCGCATTTTATCTCAATCAAGGGAGAACAGGTTGCTTTCCAATAGCTTAACGCCTCAATCATTCCTAAATTAAAAACCAAATTATCAAGCGTTTCAATTTTAATCCCTTCCAATCGCTTCTTATCAATATTCTCAATGGTTATTTTAGGATTAAAAATAAATTCAGAACCAATCCTGAATTCAAAAAATATTTCCAAATTCCTATCCGATATCCTGTAAGAATAGCCTTGATAAACAAATTTAGGGTATTTTTTTCTCAACTCTTCAAATCTCATAATTATTGCTTAATACTTGCTACTTAATAATTACTACTTATAATACTATCCGAGTAAGCGGATGGAAACGCCTAAGATAGCCAAGACAACGCCGATTATCCAAAATCTCATTGTCACCTGATAAGCCGGCCAGCCCAAAGCCTCAAAATGATGATGGATGGGCGTTGAAAGCCAAATCTTCTTATGGCGAAATTTCTTGGATAGCAATTGTATAACTATTGTTCCGACTTCTAAGACCAGTAATCCGGCGATTATCGGCAGAACCATCACAGAATCGGTTAAAAAGGCCACTACAGCCATAGTTGAAGTTAAACCTAATATTCCTGTCTCGCCCATATAAAACCTCGCCGGAGGGATATTAAACCACAAGAAAGCGAATAGAGTGCCGGAGATAGCTAAGCAAAGGGCAGCCAAGTCCGCTTTGCCCTGCGAAAAGGATATTATGGCGAAAGCCCCGAAAATTATTGAGAAAACTCCGCCGGCCAGACCATCTAATCCGTCAATAACCCCGCCGGCCCAACTGCCGACTGTAACCAATATAAAAAGAAGGACAAACCAAACCCCGAGATCAAGATCAATCCCTCCGGGAAAATCGCCAATTAAAGGAACATGAATTGACGTCCATTGCAGTTTGAATAAGAACCATAATCCGCCAACTAAGCCAACCAGAGAAACGAGAGCTAATCTTTTAGCAAAACCTATCCCTCCGGCAATATATCTCCCCTTCCCGTAAACCGTCAAAATATCATCAACGAGGCCGATTATTGAAGCAACAATCAAAGCGAAAAGAGGCAGCAGAGTTTCTCTTTCTGATAAAAAATTCAGCTCGTTTATCCGCCAAACATCAGTTATGCCGGAAAGGATCAAAAGAGATAAGGAAACCAACAGAACGGAAACCCAAATCAATAGCCCGCCCCCCCTGGGGATGGAAACTTCTCTTTCCTTATGCAGGGAATGAAAAACCGTCGCCTCTTCTCCGGTAATAGTTTTTGTTCTGGCTTTCTTTTTCCAAAACTGAACTTTATTTAAAAACTTCAATAATTGCGGAGCGATAAAAAAAGCGACCAGACAACTTAAAAAAGAAATTAAAAATATTTTGATAACGTCAAAAGTGAAATCGCTTACCATATTTTTATAGCCAATTAATAATTTTTTGTATCTCTTCAACACGGCTTTCTGAAGAAGAGGCGCCTAAGACCACATTTACCACCTTTGACCCATTTTCTTTTCCCACAATAAGAAGCATACATCCTCCGGCTTCATCAGTATAGCCGGTTTTCCCGCCGATAAGTTTCTGTCCTTCTTTCAACTCAACCTCTTTGATTCCGTTTGGGACAGAATAAAGAGATTCTTTGGCTGTAATTTCAAAAACAGAGGGATATTTTTCCAGAATATATCGGCTGATCAGAGCCAAATCCTTTGCTGTTGAATAATTAAAGCTCTCAACGTTTTCAGGGCTATATTTCAGCGGATCAGGGTCAATGCCGGTGGGATTTATAAACCCGGTATTAATAACGCCCAGCTCTTTTGTTTTCTCATTCATTCTTTCAATAAATTTTCCGGTCCCCTCTTTTTCTGATAAAGCCCATGCAGCGTCATTACTTGAATAGACCAGCATAAAATTCAAAAATTCTTCTACTGAAAAATTCTCCCCTGATTTCAAATTACCAAAAATAGGAATATCTTCCTGCGAAGCGGCTAATTTGGAAACAACCATTCTCTTGTCCATATCATAACTTTTTTCGCCGTCATTTTCAAAAACAACAAGGGCTGTCATCAGTTTCGTAATAGAGGCTATTGGAAAAGGTTGTTCAGCGTTTTTCTTAAATAAAATTCTTGAACCTCCATTTTTTCCGACCTCAAAGGAAATAACCGCTCTGGCGTCAATCTCCGGTTTTGTTTTTTTAAGTTCTTGGGGGATGGCTATATAATGTATTTCCTTATAAGGTTGAGAAATGTAATCGAAAAAAAATTTTTCCAAAGTTTTTTGGAGAAAGTTTATTCCCCAAAAAAGCAAAAAGCTGAAAATAAAAGCAGGCACAAACAGCTTTAGGCTGTTATTTTTTTTGGCTTCCTTGCTGTTCTCCATTTTTTTCCTTTTTTATCGGCGTATTTGATAAGCTTAGGTCAATTCTTTCCATGTCTCTCGGGAATAAAGCAGCTTCCCTAATATTGGCCAACCCTAAAATTTGCTTAACCACCCTCTCTGATCCAAGAGCAAATCCACCTTCAGGCGGCATGCCATATTGAAAAGCCTGAAGATAAAATTCAAGATTTTTCGCCCCTATCCCTTTTTTCTCCATACCCTTAAGCAGATCTTGGTATTTATTAATTCTCCGGCCTCCGGTAACAATCTCTGAACCGCGACAAAGAAGATCAAAACTCATAGTGTACTCCGGATCATCAGGGTCGGCGAAAGTGTAAAAAGGCCTTTTTTTAACAGGGTAATGGGTGATAAAAATAAGTTCTGAACCGTATTTTTCATCCGCCCACTTGCAGATTTCTCTTTCATCTTCCGGCTCCAAGTCCGGCTCCTTCCTATTGTCTCTGCCCGTTCTTTGGAAAATAATTTCCTGCGCCTCCCTCATTTTCAATTGAGGAATTTTTTCAGATACTTTCGGCAATTCAACATTTAATATTTTCAAATTATCCGCCTGATTTTTTCCGACATTCAAGAATATTCTGCGAACTACCGCTTCACAGGCCCCCATTACATCTTTCCACGATTCGATAAAGCCCATTTCCGCATCCATGCTTATATATTCAGATAAATGGCGGGTGGTAACGCTCGGTTCAGCCCTGAAAACATGGCAGACAGTAAAAACCCTTTCAAAACCATTAACTAAAATTTGCTTATAAAGTTGAGGACTCTGGGCCAAAAAAGCTTCGTGATTGTAATATCTAACGGAAAAAATTTCCGCCCCTCCTTCAGCGTTAGCCGGAACTATCGCCGGCGCTTCAAATTCCATGAAATCCATCTCTTTCAAAGCCTGCCTAAAGCCGCCGACTACTTCCTCTTCTATCTTGAAAATGGCCCTTATTTTTTCATTCTTAAAGCTTAACGGCCTGAAATCTAAAAGCTTTGGAAGGGAGAGATTTAATTCCCTTAAGTCAAAAGGCAATGTCTCTGCCTCGCCAAGAATTTCAATCTTGTCCGCTTTCAATTCCACTGTTCCTGTTTTAATTTCCGGATTAACCATTTTCTCCGGCCTTGCCTTCACTTCCCCCTCAATGGCGACGGCTGTCTCATCTTTTATATTTTCAGCCATATCTTTAGGGCAGACGACCTGCAATAATCCGCTTCTGTCCCTCAAGTCAAAAAAAACAATCCCGCCGTGGTCGCGCCTTGAATTTACCCATCCGCAAATTCTTACCTTCTCCCCTATTTTTTCAATTGTTTTTAAAATAAGCGTTCTTTCCATAATAATTAAATTTTAATTTTAATAATAAATTGTCCTTGACTGATTTAATTGATCATATTTTTACCTGCGAACTGAATTTATTAAAGAAAAGCAAAGTTTTAAAAATCTTTACGAACTCTTCATTATTTTTTTTCTTTTCAAGATAGAACTCGGCTAAAACTTCTCTAAATCTTAAAAGTTCCCTTAACCCCCTTCGCCATTTTTTATCATCAATGGTCAGATCCAAAAGCTCAAATGCTCTTTCAAGGGAGCTTATCGCATATTCCTCGTCATTTTTCTGAATCCAATTTTTTGCCCGGGAAAATTCAGCTCCGATATTCAAAATTTGCTCTGTTTTTGACAATTTTTGCCATTTTTCGGAAGTCATAAATTTATCAAATTATTTATTACTTTATCCATTTTTTCTTTTATCTCCGACTTTTCAATATTCATTGAACGATTATTTTCCAATGGCTTGATATTTATCAAGGAAAAATATTCAATATATTCTTTTTTCTTCTTCTTCAAAGGGTAAAAATTCCCTCCCCATATATTCTTGCCGTCCGACCCGCTCTTAACAAGCGCTTCTTGAGCATCGGAATGAAGTTCCCCGCCAAAAGCAATTACCCCTCGTTTAATGTCAACGACAAATTTAACCATATCCTTAAAAGGGTTATCCAAAAATTTATTTAAGTAAGATTTACCTATCTTATCCTTAATAATCTCTATCGGGTATTCCATATTTTTGCATTGGTTATAAATCTACTTTACAATAGCAAAATTTTCCCTATTTGAAAACTAAAAACAACGAAGGACGGACCTCCGTTGTTTTTGATTTCTGAACAATTATTAATTTTTTCTTATTCCCTTCATGAATCTTAATCTTTAATCTATTTGAGCGAAGAGAACTACGTAATTCTTGCCGTAGGCCTTGGCGCAATTAGGACAAGTCGTATAAGAGAAATACAGCTTCTTAATTTTCTTACCCTTGCCCTCAACATATTCCTTCATTTCTATCGCCCATTTACCGGCGTTTTGATACGGTCCTTCAAAAACTTTTGTTAAGAAAGCGCCGGAAATAGTTGCCATCTGCGCGCCCGGAACTTCTTTGGAAACGTCAATATAAATATCCGCCCCCCAAAGCGATTTTTCATCAGTCAGCATAAGCTGATGTGGCGCTTTAGCATTCGCTTTCTCAATCAGCTCCATATTTTTAACTATCTTCCCTCCCATATTAAGGGGCATGTGTAAAAAGCTGGTGATCTGATCCTTTACGAAAATTTTGTCTTTCCATATTATTTCTTTCCCCTGCCATATTTCAGGGTTGAAAGGCTCACAGCATCCGGTCGGCTTAATCGTTGAATTTGTTGTTAAGTTTTCCATATTTTTTTATTATTTTATTATTTTTTGTTTTGTTATTTTTAATTTATAAGACGACTTTTTAATAATCCGTTTCCTCTCTCATTCTATCAAAAAATCGCTCCCGCCGATAGGCGAAAAGCGATTTTCCTTAGGAATATTATGTCGGTGCGTCGAGGAAGGACGCCCTGCAAATTACAGGGATTACCGGGGTGGACGCCCTGCAACTCGTATTGCTTGGCTTAGTTAAGCAACCAGATTGAATAATTCAGATATGAGGCGAAACTGACCCAGAGAATATACGGCACAAGTAAATACGCCACCAGTTTTCCTCGTCCTTCCGTAGTCCTCCACGAGGACGAAGGAGGAGAGATTTTATAGAAAACAACCATTGTCCAAACGATAGCGAACCAAAGCGCCACAATATCAACGAGCGCCCAGCCGGGATTTTGCAAGCCCAAAAAATAATTGACCAAATAGCATTCAAAAAAGCTGGACACCGAAAACGCCAAGCGCTATTTTTATTTCTTTCTTTTTATCCTCCGACTTGTCCGCTGGATCCTTGGCGGAGGCGGAAGCTTCAGCGCATGATGACCATATCAAAAAAGCGGAGATACCCATTAATACGTAAAGGGTTGTCCAGACAGGTCCGAAAACCCAGCTCGGCGGATTCAATGCCGGTTTCACAATTCCGCTATACCAATTCGGGATCGCAGATATTGTGAAGACAGAGCCGATAATCCCAGCCAATTCAGATAGGACAACAGCAACGATAAGTTTAAAAATATTTTTCATATTTTTTAGTCCAGAGGACTATCAACCTCTGGCTGATTTTTAATATTTACTTTTTTTGTTTGCCTGCCCCCTTAAACATCGGCATCGTTTTCATGACATACTTGGTTATACTTGGCTAAGCCAAGCACAATCTCGCTAAATAATTTTATTGAATCACTTAATGACTTAATTTAACTCTATCTCTTCTTGACTTCAAATTCAATCCAAAAACACTAATTACCACTGATAAAGGAACTGATTGCCACTGATACAAGGCGGAAAAAACAAAAAATTGAAATAAAAAAGCATCAAAAACTTGCATAAGTCTTTAATGCTAAATAACTTCCTAATCTCCGGCTCCTGAAAAACCTTCCTTTTCGGGATTACCCAGGTAATTCCGCAGGGGTCAGACCCCTGTAAATTCCGCAGGGGTCTGACCCCTGCAAGCTAAGCTTCAATGCCGATTTGGGCTTCAATCACCTTTAACCCGGCGCTTTTTATCGCTTGAGCAACTTTTTTCTGATTCTTTTCGTCAGTTAAGGCAAACATAATCCCTCCCTGTCCCTTGCCCGACAGCTTTGCGCCATAAGCTCCTGCCCCCAACGCTTTCTCAACAGCTAAATCAATTTTAGGATGAGACAGTCCCAAGGAATTTAAAAGTTTCTGATTTTCATTCATAAGCTCGCCTATCTCGGTGATATTTTTGTTTTTAATCGCCTTAAGCCCGTTTTTAGAAACAAGCTCTATTTCATTAAAAACCTCCTCCACTAATTTTGGGTTTTCCTTGATCATTCCGGGGATATGGCCTGCCACGGTCTTTGAGGTTTTTGTCCTGATGCCGGTATCGCCGATAACCGCGCGCAAAGATAATCCGTTTATTTTTTTGGCTTGAATTTTTCCATCAGCAAAGGAAATGTGATTAAATCCTCCAAGCGAACTGCTGATGATTTCAGAACCGGAGGCCTTGCCACCGTGAATGATTTTTTGAAATTCAATCAGTTCGCCGTAATAATTTTTTTTAGGAATATCCAGCTTAAATAATTTTGAAAAAGCGCCTAAAACCGAAGACAGGACGGCCGTGGAAGAACTTAAACCGCTTTCAGGCGGAATCTCCGATCCAATTTCCAGATTCAATCCTTTCCCCCGAAGATCATACTCATCAAGAAGCTTTTGGCACAAATCAAGAAGAATGAATAAATCCTTATTGCCTTTCTTTTCCCCTTTTCCCAAAACAGCCTTTCCAAATCCGACGGAGCGTATATAAATATCTTTTTCCGCTTCGCTCATCCTGCACTTCGTCCATAAGCCGACCGAAGCCACTATTGCCGGCTTTCCATAAACAACAGCATGCTCGCCAAAAAGAAAAATGCTCCCCGGCGATTGAGCTTGGCCTTCAACTTTTACTGCCTTTTCTTCTATTGGCCGTATTTTTTTCTTCATTTTATGCAAACAACCCCTTGAGTTGAAATTTTAGCTTCCACGACTTTTCCCCCTGCCCACTCAATCGCTTTTTTAACTTGGCCTTGTTTCCTCTTGTCGGCTAAAGCAATCATACAATCCCCTCCCCCCGCTCCTGATAATTTAGCCCCATAGGCTCCGGCTTTCAAGGCGGCCTCTATTAAATTATCCAGTTCTTTTGTGCTCACCCCGAGTTTTTTCAGTAAATTCTGGTTCAAATTCATTAATTCTCCGACCTTAGGCCAATTTCTTTTTTCTATTTCAATTCCGGCCAGATTAACTATCTTTTCAATTTCATTAAAAATTTTATTTATTTCCAAAGGATTTCTTTTGATTTTTCCGGCAACCTTTTTAATCAACGTAGAAGTATCCGCCTTAACCCCGCTGTATCCTATGACAAGCGGCAGGTCTTTTATTTTCAAGGGCTCAATAACTCTCCCCCCGGTAAAAAAATATAAAACTCCGCCATAAACAGCTGAAGCTATATCAAAGCCGGAACCTAATTTTTGTATATCTATAACGGTTTTATAAGACAAATCAAACAAATCTCTTTTGCTTATTTTTATTCCGAACAATTCAGTTAATCCTTTTATAGCGCTCACTGTAACAGCTGAAGAACTGCCCAGTCCGAATCTGTCGGAAAATTGGCTGCAGGTTTTAATTTCCAAGCCACTTCTTACGCCATACTTGTCAAAAAAATTAGAAACAGCCATCAAAACAAAACTCACTTCTTTAGGATGCGACTTGCTTGACTCGCTTATCGGGAAAGAGTAATTTTCAATATTTTTTTCCGGCGCGTTTAAAATAATTTTATCGTCATTTCTTTTCTTCAATATGACGCTCATGCTTTGGTCCACGGAGGCGACAATGCACGGGCGACTATAAACAACAGCATGTTCGCCGAATAACATCAACTTTCCGCAAGCAGAAGCCTTTACCATATTAAAAAAGATGCTTATTGATTAATCTTGCGCCATCGCCCGGCTTACAAATATATATTTTCTTAATAGCCTTGATGCCTTTCAACTTTCTTTTGATTTCAGGAATATCTTTTTCCAGACAGATAATTTTTACCTGCGGGCCGGCGTCTATTGTAAAATAGCATTCCAATCCGGATGCCCTCCATTTCCTGACTGCCTTTATCATTTCTACTGTTTTCCCGCTGAAGTATACAATCGGAAGAATAGTGTTAAACATAACTGAATGAAGCATAAGGGCGTTATTCTCCGCCAGTTCTCCCAATTTTGTAAATTTTTTTTCCAGAATGAATTTCTTGATCTGCTTGGCCTGTTTCTCGCTGTTTTCAACCCATACCTTATAGAATGGGCAGGTTTGAACGCTTTGCTTCATCCCCGGCCGACTTTTCGTTTTTTTCTCCTCCTCATTAAGCACGCCGGCGATTATTCTGAATTCCGGCCAATAATCTTTGTCGCAAACCTGCTTTCCGAAAGAATCAGTTCCGTCCTCTTTCTCCCCTTTTTCCCACTCAACGAATCCGGCTTCAATGGAACGCGAGGCTGAACCGGAATTCCTCCTGGCCAAAAGAGAAAGCTCTTTTTTATTTAAATCCAAACCGATGGCTTTTGAAGATGCTAAAGCCAGCGCCGCTCCTCCGGCGGAAGAACTGGCTAAGCCGGTGGCAGTCGGAAAAAAATTCTTAGAAAAGATTTTCGCCTTCAATCCCGACCCGGCCATTTTTCTTATTATGTTTAAAAACCCGGCAATCCTTTCAAAAGGCTCGCCGGATATTTTTTTTCCGTTAAGAGTAAAATTGTCTTTTTTGTATTTCTTATCAAAATCAACCGTTGTCACGGTTTTTAATCCTTCAAGAGTTACGGAAACACTGGAGTTTTGAGGAAGAATTAATTCTTCATTTCTCTTGCCCCAATATTTTATTAAAGCTATATTGGCGTTTGCTGAAGCGGTTGCTTTCATGCATTACTTCACTTGCTCGTTTTGAGCATTCGCAGGCTCGGCCGGTGTTTTGGGAGTTTCTGCAAGCTGCGTCTCTTTTGGTTTTTCAACCAAACATTTGCATCCCTTCATTGATTTTGGGATTTTCCAAACTAAATAGCTCGCAAGGATGACTATAGCTAATATTAATAAAAGAAGCGCCATAATATTTTTTTGTTTCTAAAAAATTATTCGACTTTTTAAAATCCTTTTTTGTTGCTCACCCTCTTATCATATCATACCTAATCCGCCCGTCAACTTCAAAAAAATTTGAGGATGTTGATAATGTCGCCGGCGCCGATGACCAAAACAACGTCGCCTTTCTTGGCATTCTTCCTGATGAAGGCGGGAACATCCTCCTTTTTCTCCATAAACAAAACTTCCTTTTCCGGACTTTTCTTTTTAATCGCCTCAACCAAATCCTTTGAGGAGATATTTAATTTTTTCTCCCGGCCGGCAACATAATAAATTTCAGTCAAAATTATTTTATCAGCCTTTTCAAAAGCCGGAATAAATTTATCAAAAAGCTTCTTTGTCCTGTCGTACTGATGCGACTGGAAAACAGCCCAAATCGTCTTTTTGGGATATTTCTCCCGCGCTCCCTCCAACAGCGCTTTTAATTTTGTCGGGTGATGAGCGTAATCGCTGATTAAAATAAACGGCTCTTTCTTAATAATCTCAAACCTCCGCCAAGTCCCCTTAAATTGGGAAAGCGCTTTATAAATTTTTTCATCAGAAATCTTTAATTCTCTTCCGATTTTTAAAGCCGCCAAAGCGTTGGAAATATTATGCTTGCCCGGCACTTTTAAAATTTTCTTTATCCCTTCCGCTTCCTTGTCTTTTAACGAAAAGGGAACGAGTTTTACCCCTTTCAGTATTTTCTTATTTTCTTTTATGAGTTTTGCCGTATTTTCGTCGTCCTTGTTAAAGATTAAAACATCTCCCTTTTTCAAGTGAGAAGCCTCCTCCTTGAAGGTATCCATAATGTGCCTGATGTCCCTATAGTAATCCAGATGCTCTTCCTCAATATTTAAAATCGCCAAAATCCTCGGCCAATAATTTAAAAATGAAGCTTCGTATTCGCAGGCCTCAATCACCAAATAATTGCTTTTGCCGACAAGACAATTGCTGTTTTCAAATTCTTTAACCCTTGTTCCGACAATGACGTTGGGAGAAAGGCCGGCCTTCTTCAGAACGATGCCGGTCATGGAGGTTGTGGTGCTTTTTCCGCTCATTCCACAAACAGCGATGGTGAAGTGTTTTTTAACCAAGTCGCCCAGCGCCTCGGGGTAAGTTTGAGTTTTTATTTTCAATTTCCCGGCTTGCAGCAATTCCGGATTATCTTTAGGAACAGCAACAGTGTAGACAACTAAATCAATGTCCGAGGCAACATTATCGGCTTTCTGCTGGCCATAAAAAATCTTCGCTCCCAGCCTCTCCAGATTACTTGCTACTTCCGACCTGTTTAAATCAGAGCCGGTTACCTGCTCGCCTTTTTGAAGATAATATTTTGCCAAAGCGCTGACGCCGATGCCCGAAATGCCGATAAAATGTATTTTCATGTACGTATTTTAACGTATAATACAAAAACGTCAATTACGGAGGTATTGCCTTAAAATAAACTTAATGGCGAAGGCTATGGCCATGGCGATAAGAGTGTAAAATCCAAAAAAACAGCCGGAGAAAATATCCATAAAAAATCCGGTAAAAAAAGCCAGAATAAAGCCAGAATTCCTACTCGGCTTTTCCGAGAAGAGCAAAATCCCGAGAACGGTTAAAATAAGAACCGCTCCCCAATAACCGCCGGCGAAAAAACTGAAAAAAACAAAAAAGCCTGTCTGCAACAGGATCAGAAATAAGATAAAAATCAAGAAAAAACAAAAAAGTAAAAAATTAATCATTGAGTTTGAAATCTTTAATAACGAAAATTTCCGCCAGATTCTTAATGTCAAAAGCAGGAAAAACTTCAGCTGTCTGAAACGGCTTCACATCCGACTTCTCAATTTTCCCTATTTTCCCTATAAAAATACCGGCCGGAAAAAATCCGCTGGCGGAAGAAGTAATGACTAAATCATTTTCAGCTGTCTCGGCGTTAAAGGGAATAAAATCAAGGATTATCCCGGAACCGCCATCGCCCCTGGCTATGCCATAAATCTCTTTTCCGGTAATCTCAATGTCAAAAGAGCTGTCCTTATTTGAGCAAAGCTGAATCCTTGAAAACCTCCTGTAGACTCCCTTAATTTTGCCGACTAAAGTTTTTTGAGCGGTAACCACTGGCAGATCATCTTTTATGCCGTCTTCATACCCCTTATCAATCAAAAGAAAATTCAAAGAGACATCCTTTCCGACGATATGGGCTAATTCCAAATTAAATTCTTTTTCCATGCCTAATCCCAAGGATTCTTTCAGTAATTGGTTTTCTTTTTTCAACCCTTCTAAAGAGGCTATTTGAGAAAGCAAGTTTTGGTTTTCCAGCCATAATTTATCTCTCTCTTCCTTCAATCCTCGAGCATTGAAAAAACCGGCGGAGAAATCGGAAAAACTATTCCCGGCCTGCCAAAAGTATTTTTGAACAGGAGAGAAAGCTCCATAGAAAAAATCCTTAACCGCTCTTGAACCGCCGGTCAAATTAAGAGTAAGAAATATTGCCACCATCAGAAAAATTATTATTGCGTTTTTGGCTTTTTTAATCTTGGAAAATATCATTACTTTCATCCTATCTCTTTAAAAAGATTTCTTCAATAAAAAACCCGCAAAGGCGGGCAATCAAAAAAATCTAATGAAATTGTAAACAATGTAAGAGAGCTACCTACTTTCGCGGTGACCCACTATCATCGGCCATAAGAGATTTCACTTCTGTGTTCGGAATGGGAACAGGTGGAGCACTCTCAGCATAGCTCCCTTACATTATCTGCAATTTATTTGTAATTTGTCCCGCATCGTGCGGGATCCCGTCGCGACGGGATAATTTGTAATTTTAAATTTAACTGTCTTTTATTACTAGCCAAAGTTATCTTTGCTTTCCAAAAAATGAGAGAGCAAATATTATTTATGATCTATTAGTACTGCTCAGCTGAACCCCTTACGGGGCTTACACTTGCAGCCTATCAACCTCATAGTCTCTGAGGGATCTATGAGTCCTAATCTTGGAGCCTGCTTCGCGCTTAGATGCTTTCAGCGCTTATCAGTTCCTAACTTAGCTACTCAGCAATGCTCCTGGCGGAACAACTGATAAACCAGAGGTTAGTTCAGTCCGATCCTCTCGTACAAGGACCAACCCTCCTCAAGACTCGACGCCTACGGTAGATATGGACCAACCTGTCTCGCGACGGTTTGAACCCAGCTCACGTATCTTTTTAATTGGCGAACAGCCAAACCCTTGGGGCCTGCTCCAGTCCCAGGATAAGATGAGCCGACATCGAGGTGCCGAACAGAGCCGTTGATGTGAACTCGCGGGCTCTACCAGCCTGTTATCCCCGGGGTAGCTTTTGTTTGATAATCTTCCCCAGTTCTGCTAACTAGGGTCGGTTCACTAAGTTCTGGTTTCCCAACTGCGCGACATACCTGTCTTGCAGTAGAGCCGGCTTATGGCTTTACCCAAACGATCCGATGTCCATCCGGATCTAGCCGACCTTTAAACGCCTCCATTACTTTTTAGGAGGCAAGTGCCCCACTTAAACTACCCACCAAACACTGTCTTCCCGCTTATAACGGAAGTTAGAATCAAGATTTTAAAAGAAGGGTGTTTCATTGGCGGCTCCTCCGGCTCCGAAAAGCGGGATTCAAAGCCTACCCTCTACGCTACGCATCCAAAATTAAGACTCAATATCAGGTTGTAGTGAAGCTCCCGGGGTCTTTCTGTCTAGCCGCAGGTAACCGGCATCTTTACCGGTATTGCATTTTCACCGTGCTCCTCGTTGAGACAGTTCTCTGATCGTTAAACCTTTCATGCGGGCCGGAACTTACCCGGCAAGGGATTACGCTCACATTTGTTGCTTTGTGTTTGATAACACAGATACGGTCATTTCTGCCGTATTCTGCATGTCGCCATGCAGGTCGGACTATATCTTATTCGTTTTCGACGAATCTTAGCGTATAGTCTCTGAGGATGCTAAAAATTTATATGCAAATGTTTGCTCAAATGGCTTGCGATGGTTCATTTCTCGCGTAATTTCCACAATTTTCTTGATGCCACCATTTTTCAGGTGTTTGCCATCTCGCATCAATTTAACCACTTTAGAAAAAAGAGTTAAATCCTTCTTTTTTAATTTTCCTCTTGGAGGATATTTTATAAAAAAGGGAATAATCTTTTCTAAAATTTCACTTTGTGAACGAACGCAGAATTTGTACAATGGATCCCATTTTTTATTATTCTCATTCCTTGTGGTGTGAACATAAATATGTCCGCATCCAAAAAATTTTTGAATCGCATAAAGAAGTTCTATTCCCTTACGAGTTTGAGAAATATTAAATTCTGGAAATACCTGCCACCCCGATTTAGCTCGTGGCGACTTAAATATATTCACCAGAAAGGATCCTTCTCCATCTACAAAACCAACAATCCAATCGCACATTTTTAGCCTTTCCTGCTGATTGTCTGCATTGGAAGCTTTTTTACTTAGCATAATATTCAAGGTTAATGTTAACCTTTACTAATTATACCATAGTAGCTCCAAATCCAACAGATTTTCCAGCATATAGCTAAGTTTTACAAAAGCATTTTGTAATACCTTTGGACGGTTATAGTTACCGCCGACGTTCACTGGAAGCTCAGCTCACTCAGCTAATCCCACATTGCTGCGGAAAAAACCGGCAAGATTAACGTTCCAGCACTGGTCAGGTCTCAGCCCCTATACATCTTCTTTCGAATTAGCAGGGACCTGTGTCTTTGATAAACAGTCGTCAGAGAGACGTTTGCTGCGACCCCGCATTGCTGCGGGGCAAGTCTTATCCCGAAGTTACGACTACTTTTTTGCCTAGTTCCTTAACGAGGTTTCACACGTTCACCTTGGCACATTGACGCCATCCCACCTGTGTCGGTTTCCGGTACGGTTTGAACATACAGTAACGCCTAAAAAGCTTTTCCGGGAAGCTTGCTCACTTGGATTTATCTTGGCGAACCAAAATATTTTGCCGGCCCTTGAAAATTCTTAAGCAGGCAACGAAAATCCAATAACTCGCCCAAGCTACTAAGCTTCGTAATCTTTAGACTTGTATGTCCAAGGGCTGGAATATTAACCAGCTGTCCATCAGGTACGCCTTTCGGCTTCCCCTAAGGACCGCCTAACCCTTGACTGATTGACATTGTCAAGGAAACCTTGGGATTTCGGTGTGGGCGGCTCTCACGCCCATTGCGGTTACTCATACCAACATTCTCACTCCCTATCGCTCCACCCTTCCTTACGGAAGAACTTCAGCGCGATAGAGACGCTCCCCTACCACACCCCGCAGTAAATGCGGAGTATCCTTATCTTCGGTATTAAACTTAGTCCCGCTAATCTTCGGCGCGAAATTCCTTAGCTAGTAAGCTATTACGCACTTTTTAAAGGATAGCTGCTTCTAAGCTAACCTCCTAACTATCATCGGAAAATCACTTCCTTAAGTACACTTAGTTTAATTTAGGGACCTTAGATTAAGATCTGGGCTGTTTCCCTTTCGACCCCGGAGCTTAGCCCCCGGAGTCTTACTTCTTCGTTGTAAAGCATCGGTATTCGGAGTTTAGTTGAAGGATCTAGACTTGCGTCTACGAACCTCCATCTAGTGCTCTACCCCCGATGCATAACGAAAAGCTAGTCCTAAAGCTATTTCGGGGAGAACCAGCTATTACCAAGCTCGATTAGCTTTTCACTTCTTACCACAGCTCATCCAAGAGAATTGCACGACTCACTAGTTCGGTCCTCCTCCCCCATTTCTGGGGGATTCAACCTGGCTATGGTAAGCTCGCCTGGCTTCGGGTCTTCCATGCACAACCTCTCCGCATAAATGCGGAGAACGCGCTATTAACACTTGCTTTCGCTACGCCTTCATTCCATAAGAATTTAGGCAAGCTATGCATGGAAACTCGTTGGTTCGTTCTGCAAAAAGCACGCAGTCACCCCACACATAATAAATTATGTGGGGAGCTCCTACTCTTTGTAAGCAAATGGTTTCAGGTTCTATTTCACCGGGATTACCTCCCTACTTTTCACCTTTCCCTCACGGTACTAGTTCACTATCGGTGAAGTTGAGTATTCAGTCTTGGCTGGACAGTCCAGCCTGATTCCCGCAAGGCTTTCGTTTCTCGCGGTACTTAAGAAAGATAAGAGAAGCGCGAAGTGATTTTCAAATACGGGACTATTACCCTCTTTGGTTCTTCTTTCCAGAAAGATTCTTTTAACCAACCTTCGCATTTTTTCTTCTTTGAAATAAATCAATTTATCTCCTTGCAACCCCCCATAAAAATGAGGTTTAGACTTCTCCCTTTTCGCTCGCCACTACTAAGGGAATGCTTATTAGTTTATTTTCCTCCGCTTACTGAAATGTTTTACTTCAGCGGGTCTAGCTTCCCGCCTTACGGCGGGATATCTCGCATTTCTGCGAGATGGGTTTACCCATTCGGAAATTCCCGGATCAAAGGTTGCTAAACACCTCCCCGAGACTTATCGCAGTCACGCCACGTCCTTCGTCGCCTCAACTTCCCAAGGCATCCACCATTTGCCCTTAAAATATTTACCCTCCCAATCTTTGTCAATCAAAGATTGGTCTTGTTCTCTTAGCCTGTAAGGAACTAAAATGGCTAAGAGATTTTGCCCCGCAAAAAATGCGGGGCCCTTTGGCTAGTAATGAAAGACAATTAAATTATTACTTACTTAATTACTTAAATTACTTTTAAATTTTCAAAGTTCTTCCCATTCTCATCTTTTCAAATCATTGCATATCCTTATCTCCCCAATTAAAAATCGCTTCTCCGGAAGCGACTTTCAAAAACCAAATCGGTTTTTGGAAGTTTTTTCAGCTCCCTAATGTTCCCGCGATTTTTGTTTCTTTTTTTCTGTCATTTTTATTTATCATGCGTAAAGTAAATATTAGCAAATTGAAAAACCTTGTCAAGCTCCAACAAAAAATCCCCCGAAGGGGATTTTTTTGACTGATTTACTTTTTGATTCTCTCTTTCACATCTCTTAAGATTTCAGTGGCAACATCTTTTCCGCCTAAGCCGAAAGCGATACCGAAAGAAATAACAAACAAAGCAACCACTCCGTAAATAAGAGCGCCGAAAACAATATTGATTAAATCCGGAACAACTAAAAGCTGTTTTAAAATAGCCAATATTGCGAAAGTCCAGACAGCCCATTTTACAATTGAGCTCACTGCTCTTCCGTATCCGACCCTCACTCCTTCCACCGCTGACCTGATGACTTTCTCAACAATGTCAACGATTATTACAGTGATAACGAAAATAAGAACTGCAACCACTACATTAGGAAGATATCCTATGACTGAATTCATGGCGTCGGCAAATTCCTTAAGACCTAAAATTTCTACTGAAGCTGACAAGAAAACGATTACTAAAATCCATTTAACAATCGCCCCAATAAAATCAGTGGCTTTAACTTTTAATTCAGCTTTTTCCAAAGCCTCTTTCCAACCGGCTTTCTCAAAAATCTGATTAATCTTCAAGCGGTTCAATACTTCAGCAACTATTTTACCAATGACAACGCTTACGATCCAACCGATAATGAAAACGATTAATGCTCCGACCAGATTAGGAAGGAAGTTTAAAAATCCAACCCAAAGATTTATCAAGGCCTTTGTTGTTTCTAACGTCCAAGTGTCAAAAAACATATATAATAAAGTAAAAATTAATTAATAATTCAATTAAGATTCGACTTTCCCTCAATGTAAATCGACCTTTTTCAGGCCCCAGTCGCAATTATTTCCTTTATTTGGGACCTTATTAGATATTTTTATGATAGCACAATAACCTCTAAAATAGAAGCCCGGCAGTGGAAAACTCAAAAACTCTCGCTATCCCCCTTTTTGAAAATTTCCTCACCATAGATCTCTTCAGCTAAGGCGTGAGCTGTATACATAAATTCAAAAACCTTCATTAAGTCTGAATCTAACAACTTCTTTAACAACAAAATCTCTGCCGTCAATTGATAACCCCGTATCCGGCTTGATTTTAGAACGGAATTCAGCTGTTTCCATAAACTATTCCATGGATTTGATTATCTCTTCCATACTTAAGTTCAACGGCTCTTTGTCATTATAAAGCCACATTTTCCCGCGAATAATTTTCCCTTGAAATTTATTGCCCAGCCTTTCTTTTATTTCTTTTTCGTCCAAATCTTTTTCCTTTAGAGTAACCGCAAAGCTTTTCCCGGACGTAAAATTAATTATTCCGTCGTACTTGACATAAGCAGCCGATGATCCGACTTTTAATTCATTGTTTTCATTTTTAAGAATACTTCCATATTTCGTCCGGACAACTTTTCCCTCTTGCCGCATTCTTTCAAGCGTATCCATTGATTCGTCAACAGTTTTCTGCTGCTTTTCTGCTGCTTCACGCATGCCATATTTTTCAAATTCTTCAGGCGTTAATTCATCTGTTGGCGATTCATGATCTTTAAAATACTCTAACATTTTTTTAAAATCCAAACCTCTCTGTACACCGACTATTGTCTTGCCGCTTTTTAAAAATTCTGTCGCAGGCAATCTGCGATTGTCCACGTCGGTTACGAATTTCACGAGCCTATCCATGGCTTCCGATTTATCCAGCATTCCCAAATCAACCATTGTTTTATATACAATTTCAGCGGTACTTGTTACTTCTTTGGTTTCCTTGGCATGATGATCAAAATAAGCGGTATATGTCGGTTCTTCATAAACAACGCCGAATTTGTCGCCCGTATCCAAGTTTATCGCTCCTTTCAAAAATTCTCCGGGCCTGACATATTCCAGCTTGCTCGTATCTATTCCGGATGCGCTAAGAATACCGATCGCTGATTTTCCATCCAAATCCGTAAACGGACGCAACATCTGCCTCCCTTCTTTTGGGTCAAATTGGAGTGTTCCGGAAACGGCAAAATCTTTCCATAATTCTCTGGTTTTTTCGTTAAATTTTTTATTTCCTTCTTCCATTGTTGTGGCATTTAATTCTTCCCAAGAAGAAACTTTATCAAGTGTTATCTTAGCCGCGCTTCGCGCGTTTACGTTCTCAAATTCTTCTTTGAAATTTTTCTCTGACATAAATTTATAAGTTAATTATTAATTTTTATTAGTTTAACGATTTTACGCCGCCTCATTAAGCGTAACTCATGACTCAAATTTATAATACTACATTCTCCCCCGCCTTACCACCCGCCATCGCCTTGAAAACAAAAAATTCCGTTGAAGCGGAATTCTTTGTGATTATGAGCGTGAGCGTGGGTGTGAGTAATTTGCCTGCCCGCATTGCTAAAACAACATAACCAAGAAAAAAATTTGATAATTTTGGTGGTGCTTGTTGGACGAAATCCGAACCCATTTTGAGCAAAATCCAG
>PEWS01000024.1:0-3133 GCA_002779355.1 Candidatus Nealsonbacteria bacterium CG07_land_8_20_14_0_80_39_13
AATGGTCAAAGAAAATACTATTCTTTTGAATCTCAACAATAAAAAATATTTCGCCAAAGACTCCGGAGGAAGATACAACATCAAAGAAGCATAGGATTGAATTTCTAATTTTTGGCCAATCCTCAATTTTTAAGCATTTCAACATTGTAACCGATAGTTATTGCTTTTGATTGTGCTATTATTATAAGAAGATATATCTGAAAAAAAAGAAGAAACGGCAGAAAAAGTCCAAAAAATGAAAGAACAGGACATATGTGGCGGGATTTTTTGTTTTTTAAAAAGAGCAAGACTTTGACATATAAATGTGCTAATATATTAGTATTATGATACTTAGCCCTTCTTTTTATTCGGAATTAAGTTCGTTTTCTTTATATGTCTGGCACATTATTGTCAGTTGGTGGTGGGTTCCATTGCCGTTTTGGCTTCGGGCGAAGGCGGAAGAAAGATATCTGGATTTTATAACTAATAGGTGGGATGGTAAGACGAAAAGAATATTGCTTGAGATCAGAATACCTGAAGTGTCTTTGAAATCCATTAAAGCGATGGATCAGGTTATATCTTCTCTCCATGGGATCCATGACTCTCCGACGCCGAAGGAAAAATGGGTTGAGGGTGTTTGTCAACAAAGCATAGCTTTTGAAATAGCCGGTATTGAAGGAGTTGTTCATTTTTTCGTAAGAGTTCCGGAGCCGTGGAAAGGGTTCGTGGAAGCAGCTTTTTACGCCCAATATCCGGATGCTGAAATCAGCCAGGTTGACGATTACACAAAAAATGTCCCTCAAAACATTCCCAATAAAGAATGGAAAATATGGGGAGTTGAATTTATTGCCGCCAGAAACGAACTTTACCCGATTAAAACTTATCCGAAATTTGAAGTGGGAAGAGAAATTAAAGAAACAGGAGGGAAGAGTATGAAGGAGGAAGAAAGAGTTGACCCTTTAGCCAGTCTTTTGGAATCAATGAGTTCCTTAGGTCCGGGAGAACAGATGTGGATTCAGTACCTTGCCAAGCCTGTTATGGATAAAAATTACGACTGGGTGACAAAGTCTAAAAAATTAGTTGACAAGCTCTCTCAAAGACCGGAAAAAGAGAAAGTGGCATCAGAGGTTATGAACACTTTTGATGAAGCGAGGGCAGCGCTTTATCATGTCATCGTCGGTAAAAAAGAGGAGAAAAGCGCCAAAGAAGAAAAAAAAGAAATATTCTCTCCGGAAATGAAATTGACTCCCGGAGAAAGAGAATTGCTTACCTGCGTGGAAGAAAAAATGGGTAAATTTGGATTTGTGACAACCTTCAGAGCTGTCTATATTGCCAAGAAGGGGGTTTTCTTTAAACCGCGAGTTAAGGGCCTTTTTGGCTTCAGCAAATCTCTTTCTTTGGGTGAATACGGCGGAGGATTTAAGCCCTGGTCGCCGGGAACGACTAAGGTAAAATCCATTTGGATCGGAATTCTTGATAAGCGGAGGTTATATATCAGGGAAAGAAGAAAATTCAGATATTTTACTAAAAGATATCCCGGAGTTTTCCCTCGTTCTAAAGCCGAAGACGGTCAAAGCGTCAAAATGCTTTTGAACACCGAAGAATTGGCGACCTTGTTTCATTTTCCGGGCAAAATTGCCGCTCCGGCTGCCGGAGTTGCCTGGCTTGAGCAGAAGAAAGGAGAAGCTCCTCCTGAATTACCAGTAGAATAAAAAAAATATGAGTGATATAACTTTTTTCGGCGAAACAACATTCAGAAATAGAAGAAGAAGGTTTGGTATAAAGGCTGACGACAGGCGCCGGCATTTTTATGTTATAGGAAAAACCGGAATGGGGAAAACAGCCATGATGGAAAACATGGCTATTCAGGATATCAGAAACGGTAAAGGGATTGCTTTTATAGATCCTCATGGCGAAGCGGCTGAAAAAATATTAAATTTTATCCCTGCTTCCAGAATTAATGATGTCGTTTATTTCAACCCCGGAGACTTGGACTTTCCGATCGCTTTTAATGTCATGGAGAGCGTCGGGAAAAAATATCGCCACTTGGTTGTTTCCGGGTTGATGGGGGTTTTTAAAAAAATATTCGGACCGGAAGTCTGGTCAGCCAGAATGGAATACATCTTAAATTACGCAATTTTGGCTCTTTTGGAATATCCGGGCTCTACTCTGCTGGGGATTAATAGGATACTTGCCGACCCGAATTACAGAAAAAAAGTTTTGGAAAAAGTGACTGATTCAACCGTAAAATCTTTTTGGGTTAATGAGTTTGCCAAATACAGTCAAAAGTATGAGACAGAAGCGACGGCCGCTATTCAAAACAAAGTCGGACAATTTATTTCAGATCCTCTTATCAGGAATTTTATTGGTCAGGTAAAGGCGTCCATAAATTTCAGGGAGATAATGGATACTAAAAAAATCCTGATAGCCAATTTGTCAAAGGGGAGAATCGGAGAGGAAAACTCTTCTCTTTCGGGAGCTCTTCTGATTACAAAGCTTCAGTTGGCGGCTATGAGCAGGGTGGAAATTCCCGAGGAGGAGAGAAATGACTTTTATTTATATGTTGATGAGTTCCAGAACTTTGCCACGGAATCTTTTGCTATTATTTTGTCAGAGGCGAGAAAGTACAGATTGGATTTAATTTTGGGACATCAATACATCAATCAGATGGATGAGACGGTCAGGGACGCTGTTTTCGGCAACGTGGGAACGTTGGTTGTCTTCCGCGTCGGAGCCGAGGACGCAGAATTTTTAGAAAAAGAATTTTCTCCATATTTTCTCGCCACAGACATAGTTAATTTAAAAAAATATTCCATTTATGTAAAATTGATGATTAACGGATTATCAAGCAAGCCGTTTTCAGCTGAAACGTTGCCTCCTTTGCCGGCGCTGGAACAATCCAGCGTGGAAAAAATAATCGCTGTTTCGCGGGAAAGATACGGTAATCCGAGAGAAGCTGTTGAAAAAAGAATAACCGACTGGACTGAATCAATAACTCTTTCAGGAGTGGCCCAGCCGGCAGGAGCGAATCAGTCGGCAGGGGCGTTTCCGGCAAGAATGAGCAGTCCTCAATCATCAATTCTTTATGATGCAAAATGTTCCGCTTGCGGAAAAGACACGAAATTGATATTTCCTCCGGACGGGAAAAGGCCTG
>PEWS01000024.1:3188-8307 GCA_002779355.1 Candidatus Nealsonbacteria bacterium CG07_land_8_20_14_0_80_39_13
TCCGGCTCCGACTCCAGTTCCAGCCCCAGTTATTTCTTCTCCTAATGAGCCGATTAAATTAGAACAGATTTCTTTTTCTTCGTCTAAAAAGTATGAGAAAAAAGAATACGATAAACCGAAACGCAAAGAAATTAATTTAGGAGAATTAAAAAAGTTATTGCACGATTCTCTCGGAAAATTAAACGAGGGCAAGCCCTCTTCCACTGAAGCTACGGAGGGCAACCAAGACAATGAAGGATTTAAAAAGCTTTAATTTTCAGGGCAAGAGGGTTCTTGTCCGTTGCGATTTTAATGTTCCCCTTGATGAAGAAGGGGTTATTTTAGATGATTTTAGAATAAGAAAAACAATACCGACAATTGAATATTTACTCAAGGAAAAAGGAAGGGTTATTTTAATGTCGCACATGGGCCGTCCGTTGCAAAGTTCAAAATTCAAAGTCCAAAGTTCAAAGTTTTCGCTGAAAACAGTGGCCGGGAGGTTGAGCGAGTTATTGAATAGGGGGGTGGGGTTTTCGGAGGATTGCGTCGGCGAGGAAGTTGAAGAAAAGGTAAGCCGGATGGAAGAAGGAGATATTTTACTTTTAGAAAATTTAAGATTTCATAAAGATGAAGAAAATAATAATGAAGAATTCAGCCGTTCTCTGTCCCATTTAGCCGATATCTATATCAATGACGCTTTTTCAGTCTGCCATAGAAGCCACGCTTCAGTTGTCGGGATTACGAAGTATTTGCCTTCCGGAGCGGGGTTATTGTTGGAAAAAGAAATAGAAATTTTGTCTAAGATAATGGAAAATCCCGAGAAGCCGCTGGGTTTGATTATCGCCGGAACCAAGGCTGAAGATAAGGTTAAGGTTATAGAAAAATTTCTGGATATTGCTGATTTTTTTCTTCTAGGGGATTCAACGACAGAGGAGGTCAGGAAAAGGAAAATAAAAGACGATTCAGGAAAAATAATTTTCCCAAAGGACAGCTTGGGCGGTCTTGATATAGGGCCTCTGGCGAGAGAAGTTTTCAGAGAAAAAATATTATCAGCCAAAACTATTTTTTGGGCCGGTCCGCTGGGGAAAATTGATCAGGAAAAATATCAGGCCGGGACAAGGGAGGTTATTAAGGCTATCTTGGACAGCAAGTGTTTTTCAGTTGCCGGAGGAGGGGATACGATAGAGTTTATCAACAAATTAGGGGTAGCTGATAAATTTGGCCATATTTCCGTCGGAGGAAGCGCTATGTTAGCCTTTTTGGCCGGAGAAAAACTTCCCGGCTTAGAAGTCCTACAATAAAATTTAATTCCCAATAATCAATGAACAATCAAATAAAGAATTTAAAGAGGGCGACAATAAGAATTAAAAAAGCGGTTAAAAATAAAGAAAGGATCGTGCTTTACGGCGATTCTGATTTAGATGGCATAACTTCCACAATTATCCTGAAAGAAACAATCCGCAACTTAGGCGGAGATGTTGCCGGATATTATTTCCCCGATAGAGAATCCGACGGTTACGGGATAAACAAAAATGGGTTGAAGTTTATGAAAAAAATGGCTCCGGCTCTTTTTATTTCCATGGACCTCGGGATAACTAATTTCAAGGAAATTGATTTGGCCAATAAAATGGGCTTTGAGGTGATGGTTATTGACCATCATGAGATTATCAGGAAGCTTCCCAAGGCTTCTATTATTGTTGATCCGAAACAGCCGGGAGACAAATATCCTTTCAAGGTTTTGGCTAACGTCGGCATAGTTTTTCATCTCGCCGAAGAAATTTTAAAAAATAAATTTTCCGGAGAATTGAAAAAGGATTTTTTGGCGATTGCCGCGCTTGGAACAATCGCCGACATGGTTCCTGAAAAGGAAGATAACAGAGAAATAATAATCAAGGGTTTGAAATGTATAAAAGAGTCTTTGAGGCCAGGGATAAAAGTATTTAAGGATATTGATTATGTTGATAATTATATGGACAGTCGGGATTTTGCCAACAAAATTATTTCGGTTTTGAACGCCGGAAAAAAGAAGGATAATTTTCATGATACATACCTGCTTTTGACGGCTTCATCTCTTGAAGAGGCGCGCGGATTGGCTGAAGATTTGATAAAGAAAAGCGCGGAAAAACATAGGAGGATAAAAGAGATTACAGATGATATTGACCAGAAAATATTGGAGTCGCCGGAGGAGCCTATTGTTTTTGAAGGAGATTGCTCATGGGATTTGATTTCTTTAGGGTCGGTTGCTTCAAGAATTTGCGATATTTATCAAAAACCGACGTTTATTTTCGTCAGAGGCAAAAAAAATAATCCCGGGTCGGTGAGAATGCCCAAGGGAACTAATGCCGTCAAAGCAATGGACAGCTGTTCAAAATATCTTGAGGTTTATGGCGGACATCCTTTGGCGGCCGGATTCACCGTCAAGGATAAAAATATAGAAGGGTTCAAGAAATGCCTGTTAAAGTACTTTGAAGGGGAATCAAATTTTAAAAACCGTTAGAAAAAGAGCTTGCCGATAAGCAAGCTCTTTTTAAGTGTTTTGGGAAATCTATAAGCCGAATTCTGTATTTGTGTGATCATCTATCTAGCCCCGCAATTACTTGCGGGGTCAAGCGAACTACTTTTCCAGAAATTTTACATGAAAGCAAAATTCCTGATTTGTTCTTGCACCCCGGTAAGGATTTAACCGTTTCACTCCCAAAGTTTCCTAAGGGATTCGTCCGCCCAATTTTTCGCGAAGCGAAAAAATGTGGCGGACGCTTCAACCCTTTCGGGTCTCAGCGTCTCTGTTCGCACCTCTTCTCGCATTGCTGCGGGGGACGGGAATTGCCCGCTACCATTTTATCCCGCTGCGACGGGATCCCGCATTTTGCGGGATCCCGCTAAAAGCGGGAGAGTGTTCGGACTTTCCTTCCCCCCGCCCAAATTTTTGTTTTACAAAAAAATGTGGCGAAGAATGATCACCCGATTTCCCAAAACAATATTATTTTAGCACATTCTTTAGTTATGGCAAGGTCATTGCCTACTTTTTAAAATTTGAATTTTGAGCTAAACTTACATTATGTTCGTCGCTAACCCGGGAAAAAATTTAATAATTGATGTTGACGGAAAAAAATATGCCAGATATCCTGTTAAAACTCGCCTTGTCACCGAAGAAGACAAGGATTATGTTTCGTTTGTAAAAGAATATGTAAGTAATGTTCTGGAAGATGGGGATGTTGTTTTCGTGAGCGAGAAAATTATTTCCATTATGCAGGGCAGGTCTCATCGGATAGAAAAAATAAAGCCGACAAAACTGGCTATGTTTTTAAGCAAGCTTGTTCAAAAAAGACAGGGCGGAATAGGTCTGGGTATGCCGGAAACAATGCAATTGGCCATAGAAGAAGTCGGTATTTTCAGAATTTTATTGGCCGCCTTGCTCGCCGGATTAACAAAGCCATTTGGCATTAAAGGCGTCTTTTATATGGTCGCCGGAGATCAAGCCAGAGCAGTTGACGGTCCTTGCGAGTATACTATCCCTCCTTACAACAAATGCGCCGTTAGGGGGCCGTTAAATCCCGACAGAGTGGCAGAAGAAATCGCCGGAGAGCTTAAGGCGCCGACGGCCATAGTTGATATTAATGATTGGGGGGCGAATATTCTCGGTTTGAGCCAATCTTATAAATACGACAGGCAGGTTTTGTTAAAATCTTTAAAAGATAATCCTCTCGGGCAATGCGGAGAGTCAACTCCTATCGGCATCCTCCGCAAGGCAAAAGATTAAAAATGATCGGCGATATCCTGAATTCAAAAGTTAAGACAATCGGGGCGGTGGCAATTATTCTTGCTTTCGCGGCTTTGGCAAGTCGTTTTTTAGGTCTTGTCAGGGAATGGCTTTTAGCGTCAACTTTCGGCGCCGGTTCTGATTTGGACGCTTATTTCGTTGCCTTCAGAATTCCTGATTTCATTTACAATGTTCTGATTACAGGGGGAATTGTTTCCATTTTCCTGCCCTTATTTTCAGAATATTTTCCCAAGGACAAAGCAGAGGCCTGGCGATTTACTAATAATATTTTCAATATTTTTCTCTTTTTGCTTTCCATAATGTGTTTGGTCCTTTTTATACTTGCTCCCTTCATAATAAAATTAATTGCTCCGGGATTCGGCAAGGAACAGATTGAATTAGCCACTTCGTTAGCGAGGATAATGATGTTGAGCCCTGTTTTGTTTACTTTATATTCTGTTTTTGCCGGAGTTCTCCAATATTTTAACAAATTTATTATTTATAGCTTGGGTCCGATTATATATAATCTGGGCATTATTTTCGGCATTATATTCCTGTCTCCTTATTTTGGCATCAGTGGCGTTTCCATGGGCGTGATTTTAGGAGCGTTTGTTTTTCTGGCCGTTCAAATTCCCTTTGTGATTGAGAGCGGTTTTAATTACAAATTCATTCTTGATTTTAAGGATAAAAAGATACACAAATTTTTTAAATTAATGATTCCTCGCGTTTTTGCCTCCGCTTCTCTTGAGATAGAAACAGTTGCTTTTGTAATCATCGCTTCAACCTTAGGCGTCGGCGCCATAAGTATTTTTAATTTCGCCAATGATCTTCAATTTATTCCCATCGGAATTGTTACCATTTCCCTTGTTGTGGCCACATTCACAACGCTTTCAAAGCTTTGGGCCGAAGGCGAAAAAGAAAAATTTATAAAAACATTTTCTTCGGTCTTTCGCCAGATACTTTTTTTAATAGTGCCGATCAGTTTTTTGATGCTCGCATTAAGAGAGCAAATCGTAGCGATAATTTTAAGACATGGCAATTTCACTTTCCAAGACGCAGCTTTGGCCTCCGCTTGTTTGGGTATTTTTTGTCTCGGCCTTTTTGCTTACTCCGCCACCTTTTTCATAGTCAGGACATTTTATACTCTTCAAGATACCAAGACACCGACGCTGATAACCTCCTTTGTTGTTTTTTTGACCGTTTCATTGGCGATTTTCTTCGCTTGGCTTTTTAATAATTCAGAATTTGCCAGAAGTTTTCTGATAAGTTTTTTCGCTTTGGCGGATTTGCCCAAAATAGCTCTTTTGGGATTGCCCTTGGCTTTTTCCATAGGGTCTGTTATTCATCTCGGATTATCAATGACTTTTCTTTATAGGAAGA